>NZ_JBMDKC010000111.1:0-17202 GCF_057809515.1 Bacillus sp. FG16 | reverse complement strand
TTTTTGTTCCATAAACTTACGATTATAATGTTTTGCATAAGGTTTTCTTTCTGCCACTATCGTTCCTTTTCTTGTTGGCTTTCTCTCTTTTCCTTCCCATTTATATGCATTTATAAATTTTGAGCTTGATTCTATTTTCTTAAAGATTTGCTTTATCATCTTCATTTTTTGGGGTAACTTTCTAAGCAACACTAAATAAGAAGAATCCTCAATATCGCTAAGTGCAGAGAAAGTCTTTTTATAATAACCTCTATCCAAAATCAACTCATTTAAAATTGACTTCACATAGTCTTGAATCATTTCAAATTGATCATCAAAAAAGTTTTTCGGTACGATTTGAAAAGCGCCATAATACGTTGTATCTTCTATACGCACTTCAAAATGGTATAAACCACAGCGCCATGGATAAAAGAATTCTGTTTTCCCATGCTCATATATTAATACTCTTTGTTTTTTTTCATTTATTTCATATTGAGCCTCTTTTATATTTTTCTGTCCCTCATATACTTTATTCCATATAAAAGTAATATTCATTGGAATTTCATAATTGTACTGCAATCTAATTGGTTTTAATTCTTGTACTTTATAAATACATTGAACTAATGCTGTAGTAGATGTACAAAGACGATTCAATAAAATATAATCTCCTTTCCCCTCATTTCCAATGATTAACTTTAATACAAAAGGGAGCGTTTCATTCGTATCAACGATTTTTGTTTCGTAACGCCCTTCATTTTGCATATCCATACAGCTCCAGTTCCCTACGTTTTTCTCGTATATATGCTAAAGAGTGTTCAAATGTAGATACTCTGTTTGCAAGTGCAGATTGCAAAAGAGGTACTAAGATCGCTCCCCTTTTTGCTTCTTCAGAAAGTAAAGAACCAACCATCATTTCGGTCCCTCTAATTTTCGTCAATACACGCTGCTTTATTTGTAAATCAAACCCCTCTTCTCTACTGATCATATAGGTATGGTTATTTTGGAACGGTATGTTTTGCAAATAAGTCGCAATTGCATTTGCACATCGGAAAGAAATTCCCTTAGACGCATCATGTGATGACAATACGACATGCAACTTATCTAATAGCTCTAATTCTTCTTCAGAAAACACTTCAATCATCGCTTTATTTCTCATCCAATTTATCCGAAATTCTCCTGCTGTTACTTTCAAAGGTGGGTGTAATACGACTTTCCCCTGTTCCATGCCCATCTCACAAAACGGGATTTTCTGTAACGTTATTAAGTTCGTTCGGTCTAATAATCGATCAGAGAGCTCTTTCGTTGTTTCATCAAAATTCACAGTACCTACAAATATAATATTTTCTCCAATTTCAATTGTTGACGGAATTGAATTCTCTATGTCCTGTACACCCTCATACAAGTTTAAAATACGATTTTTTGTTTCAAGTTGAAGAACAGATAGAAACGGAGTAAACCAATGCTCAATATGAGACATGTTCATTTCATCAAAAACGATTATATACAGTTGATTTGGATTTTCTTTCGCCTTCATTAACGTCCTAACTAACTTCGTTTCACTTTCAATAAAAGTACCATTTGGATGAAGGTAACCAAGTAAATCATGTGGTTCTTGATACGATGGCGAAATTGGAATCCAAACCAATTCTTCTCCATACTGTAATCCTAATGCTTCTGCATAAGTTTGCACAAAACGCGATTTCCCAACGCCCGGTATACCACCAAGAATTGTTAACATATTTGTTTTTACACTTATATGGAAATTATAAATATCCGTTTCATCCAAATATAGCCCTTTATTACGCACCATACTTTGTACATACTGCAAAAAGGAAGATTCACGCTCATCCCATTCCCATTCATCTTTTTGCACTTTTATATCTTCTACTTCAACTAGCTTACCTTCTTCATGCATTCGTTTCTTTAATTGCTCATACACATGATCACTTACAAAATACAATTGATCTTCTACCGCTATTTCTACATACTTCGTCCAATCACTGCAGTTTATATATTTACATTCCCGATTCTGTTCAAAATATGCGATTGAGCTAATTGATGACTTTAAGGATATGTTTCCATACAGTCTTCCATCGTGCCACAATAATTCAGGAGGCTCAAAGTCCTTCGGAAATTTAGGCATTAGGAATGATAAATAACCGTTGCTAAGTTTTCGTTCTAAAGACTCTCTTTTTTTATTATTTGTAACTTTAGGTGCCGGAATCATTTTATAGCTACTTGCTATTTCTTTCGGTTCTTCTGTACATATTAACTCCACGTATACATTTCCTCTTTCATAATAAAGACGAAACATCACTAATTGCTTTTCTAATTTTCTCTTCTTTAATTCCGAAAAGATTTTTTCATTCTTTTTATTGCTACATAACCCTTCAAATACATATGGTTCATTTGCAAATTGTTCCTGTAAAGTGAATGGTATTGGCGATAAGCATTGTACAAAGAAATTCTCTCCACTCTTCTCTTTTTCAGCTTTTGTAAATTTCCCTAAAAATCTCATATAGTACATTCGTTTTATAAAACTTGGCTGAAGAGCTTTATGTAATTTCACCTTAGTCACCTTCTTTTTTCATACTATTCTTAGTGTATGAAAGAAACGAAAAACTAGAAATAAAAAACCTGACGTTATCCGCCAGGTTCAAAATTAAAACGTATATTAATGAGAAGGAAATGCTTTTTTCTCTTGTAAAATTGCATTATGAGCAATTTTCATTTTAGCAAGTACGTAACGTAATCGATCTTCAGCGTTTTCATCTTTACTTTTTTGCAATTCCGCCAAATTTTCAACAGAACTAGCTAAATTCTCAATGACTCCTCTCAGTTCAGGATGATGATTAAAAAAAGATTCTTGCACTAATACTTTCCTTAACTCACTAGCTAAATCAATTATTCTAGACAACTGTTCTTTTTCTTCCATTCTCATCCCTCCTGAATATCTTATGTAGTAAATATTCTCTAAACAAAGAAAAAAGCCCTTTAAATGAAAAGGACTTTTTACATTTTTATATTTCCAGTTAATAACATATACAGTGATGTGATAGCCGCAATAATAATTGCCCACATCACATATTTCTCTGCACCTGCAAAGCAACGGTTCCCTTGTTCTTTTCTTGCAAACGTGTAAACAATAATTCCAATTCCATACACAATTGAAACGAGTAGTAAATTCTTTAAACCAGCTGCGTAAAGAAGCCATACAGAGTAAATAGAAGCAATTAAAGCTAACGCTCCGTTTTTTAATTTAGCGTCTTTTAGCTCGTTTGTAATGACTAATTTAAATTGGAATAACGCTGATAATAAATATGGTAATAAAATTGATGTTGATGCAATGAAATACATAATTTGATATGTTGATTCTGAAAACAGAACGATGATAAATATAATTTGGGCAACACCATTTGAAATCCATAATGCCATGTGCGGTGTTTGCTTTTTATTTGTTTTCGTAAAAACTTTCGGAAATACGCCATCTTTTCCTGCTACATGAGAAATTTCAGAAACAAGTAAAAACCAGCCAATTACTGTACCGACAAGTGAAGCAACTAACCCGATGTTAATCGCAACTGCACCCCATGGACCAACAACATGCTCTAATACATGTCCCATTGACGGGGTTTCTAACACAGAAAGTTCGCTTCTTGTCATCGCTCCCATTGACAGAACAGAAATTAAAATATAAATGGACATTACTAAAATAAGTCCCATTACTGTCGCCTTACCAACATCTCGGCTATTCTTCGCTCTTCCGGATAATACAACCGCTCCTTCAACTCCAATGAAAACCCAAAGTGTTACAAGCATTGTATTTTTCACTTGACCAAGTATAGCGGAAAGTGAGAGCGTTCCTTCTCCCCAAAAATCATGTGTAAATGTATCCCAGCGAAAGGCTGTTACCATTACAACAATAAATAATACGATTGGAACCAATTTCCCTATCGTTGCAATAACATTCATAATAGAAGCTTCACGGATTCCAAATAAAATTAGAAAATGAAGTGTCCATAATAAAAGTGATGCCCCAACGATAGACGCAACATTATTTCCTCCTTTGAAAATTGGAAAGAAATAACCTAATGTACTAAACAGTAACATAATTGTTGCGACATTACCTAAGATTCCTGCTAGCCAATATCCCCAAGCACTATTAAATCCAATATATTCACCGAAACCAGCACGTGCATAACTATAAATTCCACCTTCAAGTTCCGGTTTTTGTCTTGCTAACGTTTGATATACGAGCGCAAGTGGAATCATTCCCATCGCTGTAATACACCAGCCAATTATTATTGCGCCACTGTTTGCTCCTACTGCTAAATCATGCGGTAAACTAAAAACACCGCCACCAACCATTGTTCCAACTACTAATGCGATTAACGGAAAAAATCCTAACTTCTTTTCTATTTGTACCACCCCATCTGTCATTCTAGGTGTTATGTTCGTTCAACTATTAAAGTCACCTTTTTCTCTAATAGACGTTTCTCTTATATTTTTTCAGGAAAACATTACTTATTCTAAAAGAAAATGAGCAAAAATGGAATACTTTTTTGAAAAAATGTATAAGTATGCACAAAAAAACCGCTCATTTTGTAATGAACGGTCATTTCAAACATATAAATTTGTATATTTCTTGTAAATTTAACGAAGTAATTTCTCTTTTTGTAAAAATTGTTTTGCGACTTCTTCACTATTTTTACCATTTACGTTAACTTCATAATTCATTTTTCGCATTTCTTCATCTGTAATCTTTCCAGATAATTTATTTAATACCTTTTCAAGTTCAGGATATTTCTTTAACGTTTCTTTTCTTAATAATGGTGCTCCTTGATAAGGTGGGAATAACCCT
Source organism: Bacillus sp. FG16 (assembly GCF_057809515.1). Taxonomy (NCBI): domain Bacteria; kingdom Bacillati; phylum Bacillota; class Bacilli; order Caryophanales; family Bacillaceae; genus Bacillus; species Bacillus sp. FG16. The sequence continues at coordinate 12,362 of NZ_JBMDKC010000111.1, read as the reverse complement.
TTATCATCTTTTAGCACTTTTAGTCCGTATTGCTCCAATTCACTATCTGTTGAATATGCATCGATTACGTTAACATCTCCAGATTGAATTGCGCTATAACGCAACTTCGGCTCCATCGTTTTAATATTTGAAAACTTATAGTTATATAATTTTTGCATTCCTTTATAACCGTCTTCACGATCAGCAAACTCTAATGTAAATCCTACTTTAGCATTTTGTGCAATATTTCCCAAATCAGAAATTGTATTTATATTATTTTGATCTGCTATTTTTTTCGGCATAGCTAGTGCATATGTATTGTTATACTCCATTGGCTTCAACATAACCATATTATATTTCTTTTCCATTCCAACGCGAGCCTGATCATATACTTCATCACGATTTGTGCTCTTTGGTTCTTCTTTCACGAAAGTAGATAATGCTGTTCCTGAAAATTCTGGGTATATATCTACTTCCCCTGATTTCAACGCTTCAAATACAAATGCTGTTTTTCCAAGACCTGGTTTTAATTGTACGTGTAAATCGGTATCTTGTTCAATAAGCTGCTTATACATTTGAATTAAAATTTCAGGTTCTGATCCAAGTTTGCCCGCAATAACAATATCTTTCTTTTCTGTACTCCAAAGAAATGGAGAAGCAATCATTACTACAACTATACATATCGTCAATATAACACGCTTAGAAGAGCGTTTCGGTCGTTCAAGTATGCGAAGTACTATATCAAAGAATAAAGCGAGTAACGCGGCTGGTACGGCCCCTAAAATGATAAGTGCATGATCATTTCGATCTATACCTAATAATATAAGCTTACCTAGCCCACCAGCACCAATGAGAGCTGCTAATGTAGCCGTTCCAACAATCAATACCATCGCTGTACGAATACCGGCCATAATGATAGGCAATGCAAGAGGAAGTTCTACCTTCCACAACCTTCTCCAACTATTCATCCCCATAGCTCTCGCCGCTTCTATTAGTGATTCATCTAATTCCCTTATTCCTGTATATGTATTTCGTAAAATAGGTAATAGTGCATACACAACTAATGCGATAATCGCTGGAAGTTTTCCAATTCCTACTAACGGAATTAATAGTCCAAGTAATGCAAGTGATGGCACTGTCTGCATTACTGCAGAAGTTCCTATTATAAATTCAGCCATTCGTTCTTTTCTTGTTAATAAAATGCCAAGTGGCACCGCTATAATTACTGCAAAAAATAATGAAATAAGCGATATTTGTAAATGCTCACTTAATGCAGTTAGTAATTCTATTTTTCGTTCTTGGAACGTTTGTATAAAATTAGTCACTGTTTAGCCTCTTTCCTTCATTTGTTCAACAATGTAATTGACAATATGACGACTTGTTAACGCTCCAATATATTGACCATTTTCTTCAACTGGAACGACCTCCTCATCACGCACACGAACTAACGCTTCTTGTAAAGAAGCATGTAATGATAGTGCCTGCCCTTCTAATTGCACACTTTCGTCAAGCGGCAATACATCTGCTACACTTTTCCCCTCATACCAAGTTCGTCCACGATTTCCAATGAACTCCTCTACAAATTCATTTTTCGGATTATGTATAATTCCTTCTGGTGTATCAAGTTGAACAACTTTTCCTTCTTTCATAATACAAATGCGATCTCCAAGTGATAATGCTTCTTGCATATCATGTGTTACGAACACGATTGTTTTTTGAATCTTTTTTTGCAACTGTACAATATCCTTCTGAAGCTGTTCCCTACTTAACGGATCTAGCGCACTAAATGGTTCATCCATAAGAACGATTTTCGGGTTTGCGGCTAATGCTCGCACGACACCGACACGTTGTTTTTGTCCTCCTGATAATTCATCAGGCATACGATCTCGATATATATCCGGATCTAATCCAACCATATGTAACAAGTCATCGACGCGTGCTTTTATGTCCTTTTTGCTCCATTGCCTCATTTCAGGAACAACTGCAATATTTTCAGCGATTGTCATATGAGGAAATAAAGCAATCTGTTGCAACACGTATCCTATATCCCAACGTAATTCGTTTATATTATATTGTTGAATATCTTTTCCATCGATTAAAATCGATCCTTCAGTCGTTTCGATTAAACGATTAATCATCTTCATTGTCGTTGTTTTCCCACAACCACTCGGACCGATGAGAACGAAAAATTCTCCCTTTTTAATTTCTAAATGCAATGAATCCACTGCTTTCGTGCCATCTTCATACGATTTTGACACATGATTAAATTGAATCACAAACACAACTCCTTTACTGTTGTTTCCTTTATTTTGATGGAATATGGCATTCATTTCAAATGATACGCTTTTAAATTAAAAAAGAGCTCGCATTTGAGCTCTAACGGTCGAACAATATTGTTTTCATAATAGCAGCATATTCGCGAACATACATTTTTCTCTTAGAACGCATTGGCGTTTCAGCAGCTAGTGCCTCCATCTTCATGCCTAAACGCTTTGCAATTATTTTTGTTCGATATAAATGATACGTATTACTTACAACTACCGCATGTTTCACATTATATAAATCCATACTAAATTTTAAGTTTTCATACGTATTTGTAGATTGATCTTCTATTAAAATACGACTCTCATCTATACCGTGTACCATTAAATAATTTCTCATGCTGTGAGCTTCCGGTATATCTTCATCTTCTCCTTGACCACCTGAAACAATTACTTTCGCTTCAGGATGGGAAAATAAATACTCCAACGCTACATCCAAACGATTTTGAAGAGATAAAGACGGTCTATCTCCAAATAACTTTGCACCCAGTATAAGAACGTACGGAGAGTGATAGCTCAACTTTTCACGAGTAACTTTGTTCATTCGAAAGGTCATATAAAGGATGTATAGTGGCGGTAATAATAAAATCATAAGAAAGATCCATTTGTTCATAAATAAGTATTCACTCCCTTTCTTGTTATTATATAGAAAAAGAAAGGGAGGCAGAAGTGTTTTTTCAAACGATTGATTTATTAGAAACATGCGCCGCTACTTTACGTTGTGATAGTACATAATAAATAGCGATTCCTAATGAGAAGATCAATATGCAGCTTAATACGTAAAACGGCAGCATGACTCCGACTTTAGATACACCCGCTGTAAACAACATTAATAATAATATTCGTATTCCAGTACCAATTAGGCGAAATAAGCTGTCTACACGTCCCATTACTTCATTTGGAATTTCCTCCATCATCAATACATTTCTCGCCACTCTTGTACCCGCATTTCCAACTGCATGAAAAATTGCAAGTCCATATAAGAAAATTACGGAAGGTTCAATAATCATTACGGTAATTGAAATTACATAAATGAACATCGTCATAACGATTGAAACTTCTGTTTTTACATATTTCATTATGAGTGGAATACAGATTCCTGCAACAACCGCTCCAACACCGTACATCATCCCCTCTATTGCGTATACAGAGGCATTGGCTTTAAGTATATCCGAAATATAAACTGGTATTAAATAATTTGCCATCATGACACCTATAAACGGCATATAAGTAGCCAGTAAGAACCAAAAGAGCTTAGGACGTTTTTTCATAAAGTGAATTCCTTCAAACAATTGCTTCTTAAATGTTATTTTTCTTTTTACTTCTTTTTTCTTTACGTACGGTATACATAAGAAAAGAAAAAATGCTCCAGCAAAAGTTAACATGTCTACTAACAAAATCCACTTCAAAGATACAATTTCAATTAAGAAGCTCGCGGCCGCTCCAGAAATAACTTGTGTTAACTGTCCTTGTATTTCCATCGTTCCACTTAAACTTTTATAATGTTCCGCTTGAAATATCTCTTGGTTGAACGCAAATATTGTAGGATAAAATAATAAATAATAGAATGATCCGGCTATATAAATAAGAATATAGTGAATAGAATGATAAGGTTGCCCCGCAAATCCCCATATAACCATTATTCCAATTACGGCAATTCCGATTCCTTCGTTACATAGCAATAAAGATTTTCTTGAAAAACGATCAATACTTTGCCCAATGAATGGTGTTAATAAAAACATAATGAGGGTTGCAATGATAGAAACATAACCAAATGTTGTCTCTCCTCCACTCTCTTTAATTAACAGCCAAGGAATCGTTATCATAACAATTCCGGAACCAATAGCAGATAGACTATTGGCCCCTAGAATGTAATACAAGCGAGAATCATGATAAAGTGAGGACATATCACTCCACTCCTAGTTGCTTTTTCACCTCTTTATATACGCTCATATATGCTTTTAATTCTTTAACTACATCATGAATTAATGGTTTGGCATCTTCCCCAAGTTCACCATCTTGCACATGTAATCCATCAAGCACAACTTGTTTTGGAATGGCATTTGCATAAACACCTCTAGCGACCGTTCGCATGCTGTTTAATGCATTTATTCCACCTTTACCGCCACCAGCAACCGCTAACAATGCAACTGGTTTATGAATAAATTCACTACTACTTAAGTAATCTAAAGAGTTTTTCAGCGCACCGCTCATCGCATTATGATATTCTGGTGTACATAATACAACCCCATCCGCAGCTTTCACTAACGTTTTCAATTTTTTTACTGCCTCTAAATCACGTTGTGACTCTTCTCCATTGTATAAAGGTAACTCCTCAATTGCTAAATCATATAATTCCCCTTCAAATTGATCCGCAATATATTTTGCCACCACGCGAGTTCTACCAAATTTTCTTGGTGTACCGTTAATAACGACTAGTTTCATGATTATTTCTCCCCTTTGTTTTCAAGTTCTACTTATATATTATCAGAAATTTCTATACAAAACACAATATAAAGAGTTAACTTGTTTCATAAAATAGTATGATAAACAAAAAAGAACTCATACTTTCGTATGAGTTTCGCACAATTACTTCGTTTCATCTCTCAGACTCAATGTACCTAAACTTTCATTTGCTTCAAAATGATTATATGCTTTTCCCGCTAATTTTTTCCGTTCTTCTGGTAATTCTATATATTTCATTACGTTTTCAATTATTTTTTCGTACGGAGTAAATACAATTCCCGGCCACTCTACCTCATCTTCTGGATTACTATTTTCGGAAATAATAAATTTCTTATTTGCGACTGCATAAGACACGCGAGGTGTTTCAAGAATTCCTGATAAGTAAAAATGAATATTTAATATAATTTTAGCTCTAGCAATCAATTCATTTCTAACAATTCCCCACGCATTATTTTTAAAAACTATATTTAAATTCGGGGCAATCGCTTTTAGATGATCAAAAATAGCTTGCCGCCTCGGATTAAGAGCACCTATAAACAGAATATCAATATCTTCAGTAATGTCATCTTCAAATGCATCTTTTTTTATTTCCAAAGTTGGAGCATAGTTCATTTTTACATGTTTTATTTCTTTTCCTACCCCTTTTTGTTTTAGCCATTCTATATTTTGTTTACTATAATCCCAAATCACTCTATCTTTTAATAATATTAAATAAAGGGGGTGCGCATATGGACTTCCTTCGTATAGCTGTTCTAAATTATAAATAATTGCATCTTTCGGAAGAAGATTCGGGTTATATGCGTATGTATGTGCTCCAAAAACAACTGTATTCTTTACATTTTCCAGTATTGTTTCTGATATAATTACTGTATTTCCCTCCTGCTCCAACCGCCACTTTAAAGCTCGCGCAACATCTATGAAACTACCGTATGTCTTTGGGCATATAAAAAGACAATAATCATATTCTTTATTCAAATAAGCTTCCATTAATTTTAAATTATTTTTATATAAATCTACATCCGGATGTTTAAGTACTAACTCATTTGCATGTTTTCTTGCTACTTTATATAATCCAGCATAATAAGCAGCGATGCATCTTCTTAATTCGATTCTTTCACGATGTTCATCTAATACATCCATGTTTAAAAGAAGATTTGCGATACAATACGCTTTTAAATGATCACGATCATAATAATAGTCTAGTAGTGGCATCAATTCTTCATACGTATTTCCATGCACCGATTCTCCTAGTTCAATCGCCCATCGCATTAATTCCATGATTACTCCACTACTCCTTTAACCGAAAATGTATTTAATAAAATTTCGCATTATTCTCTACTATATTTGCTATATGAAATGGAATCTCTTCTTTAATCGATTCCAAATACTTTTGCGACACGGCCCCTAAATGTTTTTTATGAGGTATATAGAAAGCACTAATAGAAATTTCATAGTCAAATAAGTAATCATACACATGATAATCTACAAATAGAAGATCATCCTTTGGAAAAGGAATTTCCTTCCCTTGCAGAGCATACATCAAAGCAATATTGTTTTGAGATCGTAATCGATACAACCTTGCAAGTTGATATAATGGCTCAGCCCGAGTTGGTCTATATTCCCACGCTTTTTGAAAATAAAAAACAGCTAATGCTAAATATTGCTCTTCTTGCCCTTTAACATTTTCTTTTTCATCAGCATCTGTCACTTCATTTTGTTTATTTGCTGAACGATTTGCTAACTGCTCATAACAAAATCCTATTCGCAATAACGAATAGAATACCTCTTCAACCCATCCCCCTGCTTCCACTCGTTTTTTATACCATTTAATCGAATCTTCAAATTGACTTAAATGAAAATAAGTCTGGGCTAAATAAAATAAATATCTTATATGCAAATCTGGCGTTGTTTCTGGGTCATTTATCCCCTGTAACAACAACCTCTCATCTCTTTCAAATTTATCAGCTTTACTCCCCCCATCTCCGGGATCATTCACGACAAGAGTCTCTAACCGATCTACCCTCGTATTGTAATTCGCTCCAACTTTTGAACGATCTATATCCCAATACTCATGAGTAACACCGACAGATTTCCATGGTAAAGAAGCTTTTAATAGACGTGTAAGCCAATATTTAATATGAACATCATATTGCAATGTAAGATAATGATCTTCCGTTAAGCTCGTTTTATCGAAATTCGGATCAACCTCTAAAATCATATCCGCATCTAATATTAATAAATAATCCGCTTCTGGATATGTTTTTTGCGCTAATGAAACTGCTAAGCTTCTGTTATAACCAAAGTTTTTAAACGGCTCATGATGAACTGTCCCAGGTATCTCATTTTCCTTACACCAATTTTCTATAATTTCAGGCGTATTATCCGTCGATCCAGTATCACAAATAGAAACATAATCTACAATTGATTTTGTTGCATTTAAACATCTTTCCATAATTCTAGACTCATTTTTGACAATCATACAAAGACATAACTTTTTTTCTTCCTTTACAGACTTCACTTGCTCATTTCCCATTTAACCACCTCATATTTTATTAACACGCTCTTCTCATATGTAACAACATTTTTTAGCTATACTGATGACATAAGCACCCTTTTACTATTTATGAAAACTTCATTTTATTTATTCTTACTTTTATGTTGGGACATATTTCATGCTTCGCTTTATATTTGATACAATCAATACAAAAAAACATAATACGGGAATCCGTACATTTCAAAGTCTAAGAGGAGGTTATATTTTGTTGGATTACATTTGGCTAAATGACAAATCACCAATTTTAGAACAACTACCAAGTAATTTTAAATCTGCAGCTATATTGCTACATCCATTTGTCCAAATGCCTTTAGGATGGGAAAAGTCTGTGAGAAAAAGACCATATGAGCACATCTATCCTAGCGCTGAAGAAATCATTCACAATGGGAAATCCGTTTCTTGGAAGGAAATGATGTCTTGTAGTGGATTACATTCATACGCAGACCTAGCAATGGCCATGTTGACTTCCATTAGTGTCTTTTCAGAAGAATATAAAAGAGAGGATTTAGCTGAAAAGCTACATTCAAACTTAAAAAAAGATCTTTATTATCCAACAGAAGATTATACGTCTATATTTTTATTACACAAATTACTTAAACTCCTCGGTTCTAAAGGTGCAAAAAATCTATATTTCTCTGAACCAATTCTTGATACAAACGGATTATTACAGGTAAATAATACTACTCCATTAAATATTTGGGACATTAGCAATAATGAGTTAATTATTACTGGAGAAGACAATGAGTATGCGTTTATGAGTATATACGATTCCTTTACAACCTTATTATTAGCTAAAGAAGAAAATATAGAATATATTGTTCAATCAATGAATGTTGAAGCTGTCATTTGTGACAAAAAAACGATGATTGATTGGTATTTTTAAATTAGTAATTTCTTAAACTACAAAAAAGAAACTTGCGCTTATGCACAAGTTTCTTTTCAAAAACATCCTTATTTTTTTACAACTTCATGTCCACCGAACTGATTACGTAGTGCTGAAACTACTTTTCCATGGAATGTATCATCTTCCTGAGAACGATAGCGCATAAATAATGACATCGCGATTACTGGTGCCGCTGCTTGTAACTCAAGCGCAGTTTCAACAGTCCATTTCCCTTCTCCTGAAGAGTTCATTACACCTTTAATGCCATCAAGTTTAGGATCATCTGCAAATGCTTTTTCAGTTAAGTCCATTAACCAACCGCGGATTACTGATCCGTTCGCCCATACTTTTGCAACATCTTCATAATTGAAATCAAAGTCACTCTTATCTAGTACTTCAAATCCTTCAGCGATTGCTTGCATCATGCCGTACTCAATACCGTTATGAACCATTTTTAAGAAATGACCACTACCAACGCGGCCAGCATAAGAATAGCCATTTTCTACTGCTAAATCTTTAAATAAAGGTTCTAATTGGTCATAAATTTCTTTTTCTCCACCAACCATTAAACAAGCACCGCATCTAGCTCCTTCTACACCGCCAGATGTACCGATATCTACATAATGTAATCCGAAGCTTTTTGCTTCTTCAGCACGGCGTAACGTATCTTTATAGAATGAATTTCCACCTTCAATAACGATATCACCTTCATCTAATAACGGATACACATCTTTTAATACTGACTCTACAACTTCTCCTGCAGGCACCATTACCCAGATCGTACGAGGAGCTTCTAATTCAGCGATCATTTCTTTTAATGTATGACGTGCAGTAATTCCTAGTTTTCCTGCCTTTTCTACAAGCTCTTTATTTACATCGTATACAACTACTTCATACTTGTCTTCATGTAAGTGTTCAGCTAATGGGAATCCCATTTTTCCTAATCCAATTAAACCTAGTTTCATATTAATCAATCTCCCATTCTATACAAATATATTTAATATCGAAATTAATCCAAGTGCTACAACTGATAGTATAGTCTCCATTGCGGTCCATGTTAATAATGTTTCTTTCACAGTCATTCCGAAATATTCTTTAATCATCCAAAATCCCGAATCATTCACGTGTGATAAAATTAATGACCCTGCGCCTGTTGCAAGTGCTAGTAATTCAACATTTACACCAGGTGTACTTGCTGCAATCGGCGCAACAATACCAGCTGCTGTCATCATAGAAACAGTTGCCGATCCTGTTGCAACTCGGATAAGTGCAGCAATTCCCCATCCAAGTAATATTGGTGAAATATGTGATTCTTTCGCCATTTCAGCAATTGTAGTACCAATTCCAGAATCTAATAACACCTTATTAAATGCACCACCAGCACCAATTACTAACAGTATGTTTGCAATCGGCCCAAGGCAATCATTTGTAAATTGTAATACTTTATCTTTAGAAAATCCTTTTGCATAACCAAGGCTAAAGAAAGAATAAATCGTTGCAATTAATAAAGCGACTATTGGATCTCCAATAAAGTGTAACACTTGTGCAAGTTGACTCGTTTTATGTAACGCTACTTCAGCAATGGATGCACCAAGCATAAGAAATACTGGAAGTAAAATAGTAAACAATGTATTTCCGAAGCTAGGAAGTTCTTTCTTCTTATCTCTTTCAATAAATTGCTCCGCTATATCTAATGGTACTTCCTTATGGATACGAGCACCAATCCATTTCCCGTAAAGTGGACCTGAAATAATTGCAGTTGGAAGTCCGACAATTAACGCATATAAAATTGTCTTCCCTACATCTGCTTTAAAAATACCAACTGCCGCCATTGCCGCTGGATGCGGTGGAACAAGTCCGTGTACGACTGACAGTCCTGCTACTAGCGGAATACCGATTGTAATAAGTGATACCCCAGTTTCTAACGCAATTGTAAATACTAACGGAATTAATAGGACAAATCCAACTTGGAAAAATACCGGAATACCTACTAAAAATGCAACGAACATCATCGCCCAGTGAACTCGTTTCTTCCCAAAACGATTAATTAATGTGTTAGCGATCCGTTCAGCACCGCCAGATTCGGCCATCATTTTTCCAAGCATCGTTCCTAGCGCTAAAACTATTGCTAAAAAGCCTAACGTATTACCAAGCCCTAGTTTAATAGAATCAATAATCCCTGGATCTTTTGGTGAAGTTCCAATTAAAGGCATTCCCATTGCCAATCCTACACCAATTGCTGTTAAAATTAATGCGACAAATGGATGCCATTTTACTACCGTAATAAGTAAAAGTAGTATGACAACTGCCGCTAGTACGATCCCAACTACCATTTCTCCCAATCCCCCTATTGTTTACGTTGGAAAGCAGCTATACAATCAAATTCTTCTTTCAAACGATTGTAAAGTCGTTCATACATATAAAACATTTCTAAATATATAGCCGTATTTTCTTTATTCGGTACATGATGATGGACAATATCAATCCAATCCTTTACCTCTTCAAGAGAATCAATTTTTCCTACAGCATATAAAGCAACTGCCGCTGCCCCAAGCGCAGATGCTTCATGACTTTCAGGTACAAGCAATTCTTTCCCCGTCATATCGGACAACATTTGTCTCCAAAATGCAGATTTCGCAAACCCTCCTGAAACTCGTATTTCAGTAAGTGGCCCTGTACAGTCCCTGATTGCGAGTGCTACTGAATATACACTCATACAAACACCTTCCATCACTGCACGTATAAAATGCTCTCGCTTATGTTGAAGATTGATTCCAAAGAATGTACCACGAGCATTTGCATTCCAGTAAGGTGCGCGTTCTCCAGATAAGAAAGGTAAAAACAATAGCCCATCCGCTCCAGCTGGTACGCTTTCTGCATATTTAATTAATAAATCATAAGGATCAATTCCGAGCTTCCTTGCAACTTCTTGCTCTGGACTACCAAATTCATCACGTAACCATCTCAGTAATATTCCACCATTATTCGTTGGACCACCGATTACCCAGTGCTCATCTGTTAATGCGTAACAAAACGTTCTACCTTTCTCATCTGTATTTATATTTGATGAGATTGTTCGAACCGCACCACTCGTTCCAATCGTAATTGCAGCCGCACCCGGTGATATCGCCCCAACTCCTACATTTGCAAGAACCCCATCACTTGCTCCGATGACAATTGGTGTCTCTGCACTTATCCCCATCTTCTGTGCTAATTCTGGCTTCATACCTGATAAAATATATGTAGTTGGTACAGGGGTTGATAATTGTTCTGGTGACATATGTAACATCGTTAAAACATCTTCATCCCAATTTAATGTTTCTAAATTAAATAACCCCGTAGCAGAAGCAATCGAATAATCAACTACGTAGCGTGAAAATAATTGGTAAATCACATACTCTTTAATGGAAATAAATTTATAAGCACTTGTATATAACTCTGGTTCCTCTTCTTTCATCCATAACAATTTAGAAAGTGGTGACATTGGATGGATCGGTGTACCTGTACGTCTATAAATTTCATGCCCATTCATTTGATGTAATAATTTTTCTGATTGCTTCGTACTTCGATTATCTGCCCAAATGATAGAACGCGTTAATGGCGTACCATTTTCATCTACTGCAATTAATGCGTGCATAGCTGCACTAATACCGATCGAAGAAATATCTTCTGGTAATACATTACCCTTTTCAATGGCAACGCTTACACTTTTGTATACAGCGGCACATATTACATCAGGATCTTGCTCAGCCCATCCTACGTTCGGTTGAATAATTGGGTAATCGATTGCATGTGATGCAATAACTTTTCCTGTTTCTGTAAAAACAACCGTTTTCGTACTTGTGGTACCGATATCAATCCCGATTACTCTCCCCCTTGTTTCCATGCGAATCTTCCCTTCATTTCTAGCAAAATACGATTTAGTAAACCGTTTACATGAATTAGTATATAAAATATTTTTTCATTTATCAAGTTATAAAAAGAAAATTTTTTTCATAACAAAAAGTAAATCCCCTCATTCCATTTCACTTATATACTAAATTTAGCTTTTCCGTGCGGTAAAATTACGTTATATTGCGTTACGCAATACACTCTTTCCTCTCATTATAAATGCTAGTTTAAATGTACACATTAACACTTGAATAATCATGTACATTTT
>NZ_JBMDKC010000110.1:0-18313 GCF_057809515.1 Bacillus sp. FG16 | reverse complement strand
ATGATCATAAATAATATGAAAAACATAATACTCGTTACAACAATTGCTTTCATCGGTATGTAATAGGATAAGGAGATATCTAGTTTTAATATCATCGGGGCGACAAATATTAATACCCCTGAAAATAACATACCTGAAAGAATACCAAAAATAATTGCCCCTATTCCAATCATAATATTTTCAAAAAAGATAAGACGCTTTAATTGATATTTCGTCATACCTAGCATCATTAAAATTCCTAGCTCACGCTTTCTCGTTTTTAAAAACATTCCCATCGAATATAAAATAAAGAAGAATGTAAATAAGTAAATAATAGACTGTGCAAAAGACATACTTACGAATACGTACTGACCCAATTCTCCTGCACTTAATGCCGGATGAAACGCAAAAAATGAATACACAAAAAAGGCCATAATAGCAAATGCACTACTCAAAAAATAGGCTGAGTATGTCCGTCTATTTCGCGTTACATTCCGATATGCGAGTTCTCTAATGTTCATATTACTTCTCCGCCCTTCTTTCTACTAACTATGTTTTTATATTAGTAAAGTACGGAAATACCTTCCATCGATTCAAATGACAAAAACCTTACAGTTTTGAAAGGTTTAAAAAAATTGCTTATACGTAGTACTTTATTTATAATGACTACATTCATATTCATACACACATCCTATTGTATATTCGTTAGTTTTGCGAAATAATAAAGGATAGAAGTATGTACCATTATACATATAAACTTATTTACCGCTTTAATATGAATAGGAGGAAAACATAATGACATTACAAGAACAGATTATGAAAGCATTACATGTTCAGTCTGTAATTGATCCAAAAGTTGAAATTCGTAAACGAGTTGATTTCTTAAAAGATTATGTAAAAAAAACAGGCGCAAAAGGATTTGTACTTGGTATTAGCGGCGGCCAAGACTCTACATTAGCAGGACGCTTAGCACAACTTGCAGTTGAAGAAATTCGTAACGAAGGTGGTAATGTAACGTTTATCGCCGTACGTCTTCCTTATAAAGTACAAAAAGATGAAGATGATGCACAATTAGCATTACAATTCATCCAAGCAGATCAATCTGTTGCATTTGATATTGCGTCAACTGTTGATGCTTTTTCAAATCAATATGAAAACTTATTGGGTGAATCATTAACAGATTTCAATAAAGGTAACGTGAAAGCACGTATCCGTATGGTTACTCAATATGCAATTGGTGGACAAAAAGGGCTACTTGTTATCGGAACAGATCACGCTGCAGAAGCTGTAACAGGGTTCTTTACAAAATTCGGAGATGGTGGTGCAGATTTATTACCATTAACGGGATTAACGAAGCGCCAAGGACGTGCATTATTACAAGAGTTAGGTGCAGACGAGCGACTTTACTTAAAAATGCCAACAGCTGATTTATTAGATGAAAAACCAGGTCAAGCTGACGAAACAGAGTTAGGTATTACTTATGATCAATTAGATGATTATTTAGAAGGTAAAGCAGTTCCAGCTGACGTTGCAGAGAAAATTGAAAAACGTTACACAGTGAGTGAGCATAAAAGACAAGTACCAGCGTCAATGTTTGATGATTGGTGGAAATAAATAAAACATAAAAAAGAAGCTAATCTCATTTAGCTTCTTTTTTATATGTTAACGATATACCCCTACTCTTTTCTCCAATAAATCTTGCAGGCAATCTTCATGCTGTTTACAAAATAACGGTGGCATGTCGTCTAACGGGAAAAACTTCAAATCCAACGTTTCATCACCATCTACTTTTTTGTCGCCTCCAACTATTGAGAATGAAAAGAACATCGTAATTGACTGTGCCTTGTCTCCATTTGGATATGATTGAAAATATTTTGTATACACTCCAATAAGCTCATTTATTTCTACATCATACCCTGTTTCTTCTTTTATTTCTCGGATTGCAGTTTCCGCAGCCGATTCTCCTATCTCCATTGCGCCACCTGGAAAGCCCCAAGCGTTAAAGTCTCCTCTTTTTTGCAGTAATACTTCTCCTTCTTTATTAAATACACAACCACCGGCAAAGTTTAAGAAAACATAATCATGTCCTACTTTTTCACGTAATTCTTTTATATAATTCGCCATTCTCTTTCCCCTTTTCATACTTCTTCTATCGCTATTTCTTATCTTTTTCAAGCAATTCAATAATTCGATCTAGCTTCTGGTTCATATTAATCACGTGGTGTTTCTTTGCAGCACTGCTTTGTAACACTCTTCTAATAAACAAAGTAAATGATATGAAAAACAAAACGATAAGTCCGATTACTAAACAAGTATATATCAATGTAAATATATTACTTTCGAACAAGTTCATTCAGCATTCACATCCTCTCCTTTTTATTTTATCACATAATTCCCAATATTTTAAAGTGATCAACAAATATAAAAAGAGCATCTTTTACAGATGCTCTTTCTCATTGCTTAATACGTAAATGTAATTGTCGCTAATGAATAACCCGCTAATGCACTATAAGGTGCTACTTGATAAGACACACGCTTTGCACCTTTTGGCCAATTTATTTCATTTAATACTTTCTTTATATCTTGCATCGTTCCATCCATGGACTGCTTATATCGTACTTCTACTTTTTCTGGTTTGGCTGCAAACTGTTGCTGTAACTTTTTCTTAAATTCATTATAATTTTCTGCTCCGTATTCTGCAGATAAGTATTGTAAATTTGTTTCTTTTAACATTTGCTCATATACGACAGTTTTTGAGCTACCAGCTTTTATTTTATTTGTTAATTCACCAAAATAACTTGTAGTTGCTGCTGGATATTTACTACGATCCCAGTCGTGATCTTTACTTAACTGTTCGTCAGACATATTAAAATATGAGTAAGTTACACGCCCTGCTTTATCTGGTACTGGATCATCAAATGTAGTATCTAGGTGATACCATTTGTTTTCGATGTTCACTAAATTCCACGCGTGAGCTTGTCCATTTCCTGTGCCTGTTACAATATGGTTTTGAATACCTGCCTCTTTTAACAACTCATACGTTAATAAAGTATATCCTTGGCAAACGGCAGAACGATTCGCTAACGCTTCATATGCTGTATACGCTTGATAAGACGTATCATAAGACACATGCTTCACAACGTAATCGTGAATAGCTTTTACTTTCTCATGCTCATCCATCCCTGGTTTACAATTGATCCAACAATTGCTTTCGCCTGCGCTTTTACATATTGAGTTTGTTCTTTTGATTCACGGTATTTTACTTGCAGTGTAAACGTATAGTTCCCTGGCATTCCTTTAATAGAATATCTAGTAGACGCTACATTATATTTTACATACTCATCAGCATCTACAATTTTATTAAACTCACCATACAATTGATCCATAATATTTCTAGCATTTCTATCTTTTGTTTTATATGTGATTGTAATATTTTCTTCTCGATTATCAATCTGTTTTTTTAATTCTTTTCTGAAATCATCTAATAACTTTACATCTGATTGTGCTGTCACTGCAGTCGGATTTGTAGCTGCATAAGATACAGATGACGCTTGTAAGCCTCCCATTACTATAGTTGAACAAAGTGCGGCAGCTGTCACATACTTGCTTGTCTTTCCCATCTTGTCACTCCTTACATTCTATAACTATACGAAAAAGTATCGTATAGTTTCAGAGTATACAATACTTTTTCGTATAGGTCATATGAGATTATGCATATTAACTAATTCACATAAAAAGGTTGTTCTTTTTAAAAGAACAACCTTTTTTCATTAGCAAGTTTGTAATACGCAGCATGTATTTTCAAAACGTTGATTTTTCAAATCTTCATTACTAATACAGAAATATAGCATCCCTAGTTCTCCCCAAACCATATTACAATTTTTATGATCTGAATCAATTTGGAATAAAAGAGTCATTTGCTGCGGGTTTACTCCCATATATTCTCCTGTCTCATATAACACTTCTTCTTGTACAGAGAATGGTTCACCAAACATTTGATGGTTATCGTAGTTATCCGGAATTAGCTCTTCAAGTAATTGTAAGAAACGATCTGAATCAGCCTCATCTTCAATGAAAAGCTCTGGTAATTTGTATGTCAGTTCAAAAGTAATTGCACACTGGTTATATTTCGTTTGTATTTCATTTTCTCTTCGTAATTGCTCTACAGGAACATCATAATAAAGTACACGCCCAGCTTCTGTTAGATTCACATTTTCTTCAAAATAATTTTCAATGCAAAAGAAATACAGCATCCCCGTCTTAGGAAGATTGTGATCCATACCAACGTTTTGTAAATCACTTAAGTTAAATTGCGCGATAAATTGTAGTGGCTTTCCTTTATGCTTTGGATATTCAAACAAAGCTGGTAAATCAGGAACTCCCCCCATTTTCGAACTACCTATCGCAACAGTTTCCTGTTGCTTTGGCACAACTTTTATACAAGGAAATACAGTATTAATAAGTTCCTCTTTCAAGTGTGTTAGTTCATATTTATCAATTAATACTTCAATTTTTTTATTCATAAATTCTCCTTACATTTACATACTTAATTATATCATAGTACAAAGATTATACTTCATTCTTTACAAAATCAACAAGCCTCCAAAAAACGGGCTTATCCTTCGTACGCGAACAAGTTTAAAAAAGCATACTATACATTGTTCCTACAAACACGATAATTCTTTAGTTCTTCCAGTACATTTTCCCCTCGTTCATTTTCATTTTTAATATAAGGAGGAATTCCACATGGGTTACGGATATAGTTGCGGCGGTTACGGTTACGGCGGTAGCTGTGGTGGTTGTGGTTACGGAGGTTTCGCTTTATTAATCGTTTTATTTATCCTTCTAATCATCATCGGAGCTAGCTGTTGGGGCGGCTTTGTAGGCTGCTAGTAAACTTAAAAACTATTGTAAAAAAGCACGTACCATACGTGCTTTTTTGCCATTTCCAAATCTTTCATTCGAAAGGAAGTATGTTTAATGAAGATTGATGGTGTTTTTGAAGGAGGCGGTGTGCGCGGTATTGCGCATGTCGGGGCAATTTGTGCGTTAGCCGAAAAAGGTTATGAATGGGAACGTGTAGCTGGTACATCGGCTGGTTCGATTATTGCAGCGCTCCTAGCAGCAGGATATTCTTGTTCAGAGTTAAAAACGATTATTACTGATATTGATTATAATAAATTTACGAAAAGAACTTTTATTGATAGAATTCCTTTTATCGGTAAGGGACTAAGTGCATGGACTACTCTAGGTATATACTCTAATGTATTTATAGAAGAATGGATTGAAGAATTACTTCGAAAAAAAGGTGTTCATTTATTTACTGATTTACCAGATCTAAACAAACTCAAAATCATTGCCTCTGACATTAGTAATGGTAAAATGGTTGTCTTTCCTGACGACTTACCAAACTACGGATTTTTAAATTATCGCTTCTCTATCGCTAAAGCGGTAAGAATGAGTAGTACAATCCCCTTCTTCTTTGAACCCGTAAAATGGAGAACTCCAAAATGGAAGCAGCCTTGTTATATGGTTGATGGAGGAATTCTAAGTAATTATCCAATTTGGATCTTCGATTCACCTACCGCTCCTCGCTGGCCGACTTTCGGATTTCATTTTGTAAAAGATGAGATTCAAGCTGACCCTGCTCACTATAACGAGCCTATTTCCATGTTCAAAGGACTATTTAAAACAATGATGCAAGCTCATGATTTACGTCATTTAGATAAGGAATCAAAAGCAAGAACCATTACAATTCCAACAGGAACGATTACAAGTACTAATTTTGAACTGACAAAGGAAGAAAAAGAATGGCTTTACAATTCTGGTTATAACTCTGCTAATAAATTTTTACAAGCTTGGAACTTTAGGCAATATATCGATGAGTATAGAAAAGGAAATCAAGACCGAAAGACAAATCGATTTTTCCGTCAACTTGACTCATAATATTATTACTTTGCATATAAATACGAGAACGTTTAACAACTTAATAGTAAATAAGCCTAGTAATTTCTTATATTACTAAGCTTATTTACTTCTTATATAATCTCGTACATTGTTTAAGGGTACGTTAACCCTTCGGCTTCCTCTGCAGTAACAACTATGTAACGATTTCCCGTTCTTAATCCTAACAGTTCTGCTTTTTCAATCGCCTCTTGCTTCGTCTCCGCATAAGCAGCTAAATATTTTTCTCCATTGATCATTTGGCAAATTACATATTTTTTCATTACTTTCTCCTCTTACTTTTTCATTAGTTGTGCGAGTTTTTTTATACCTATTTCAATTTCTTCTAACGTTGCGTATGAATACGATAGGCGCAAAAATTGATTTGCACTTCTATCATATAAAGTACCTGGGTTTAATAAAACCTTTTCTTGCAGAGCTTTATCAAATAAACTGCGATATGAAATGGGTACTTTTATATGTACCCATATATAAAACCCGCCTGTTGGTTCATGCCAAGTTGCTATTTCATGAAGATATTTATCTAACATTAGTAACATAAAGTCTCTTCGTTTTTTCAATTCACTTCTTACAAATCGCAAATGCTCATCATATAGACCATTTGTAAACCACTCTGCTGCAATTTGCTGGGATATAGTGCTTGAACCATAATCTGTTTGCATTTTTATGTCTGACAATCTTTGAATTACTGGCTCGGGTCCAACAATCCATCCAATTCTTAAACCTGGACTAATTACTTTGGACATGCTTCCAATATGTAGTACAATTCCATTTTTATCATAGGCTTTTAAAGGTTTCGAACTAGGTGCATCAAACCATAAGTCTTGATACACTGCGTCCTCTATAATAGGTAATCCAATTTCATTACATACTTCCATTATTTCTTTTCGCTTCTTAGTATTCATACTAAAATTCGTCGGATTATGAAAAGACGGGATTGTATATAAAATAGAGGCATTGAATTGCTTCTTATATTTCTTAATATATGATGTATGTAACCCGCTCTCATCCATTGGGATTCCAATTAAACGTACCCCTGCTGATTGAAAAACATTAAGCGAATACAAATAGGATGGTTTCTCTAATAAGATTGATGCCCCTTTCGAAAGAAGCCCCATAGAAATAAGTTGCAGCGCTTGAATTGCTCCTGAAACAATTAATATAGAGGCAGGAGATACATATACGCCATGCTCCTTTAAGTATTCGGAAATCTTTTCCCTTAAATAAAGATTTCCTTTCGGCTCTTCATACCCAAGCGTCACATTTGACTTTAAAAGCTTATTCATAACTTCTTTCATCTTTTTCTCAGGTAAGAGACTCGGCGCGAGCTCACCCGTTCCTAATCGAATTACATGTGGATAAAATTCAGCTTGATTAATCTCTTGAATAGCTGGGAGATTCGGATAATGAACTCCTGTTTCTACATAAGACTGCCAATTAGGCGGGGGTGCGTATGTTGAAGCATTCTCATTATTATTTACAACAATTGTTCCTTTCCTGCCATTCCCTTCAATATATCCCTTCGCAACTAGTTCATCGAAAGCCATTACAATTGTGCTTCGATTCACACCAAATGTATGGGCCAAATCTCTTTGTGAAGGTAATTTTGTTCCAACAGTCCATTCTCCATTAACGATCCTTTCTTTTATATACGTTTCTATTTGTTTATACAGCGGCGTCGCTAGAGACATATTCGGTTTCCAAACGAATCTTTCCATCATATCACCTTATATTCTTTTTGGTTGGTAACCTCCCCAACCATATGGATGGATACAAATTTTCATTTCTTCTATACAATATACACTATCATAATGAATTAAAATAGGAGGTAATATGATGAGTGAAGCAATTATTCATGGTATCATTCTTGCATTTGGACTTATCATTCCATTAGGTGTACAAAATGTTTTTGTCTTTAACCAAGGTGCTAGCCAACCAAACATTTGGAGGGCAGCCCCTGTAGTATTAACTGCCTCTATATGTGATACGTTACTCATATTGATTGCGGTGCAAGGTGTCTCCCTTGTACTCCTTACTTTTTCTTGGTTAACTAACTCGTTATATATAATTGGATTTTTCTTTCTCCTATATATGGGCTTTGTTATTTGGAGAAGTAACCCTTCCAACGATGTAAAACAAGAAAAAAGTATGCCCTTAAAAAAGCAAATCCTTTTCGCAGCATCAGTTTCGTTATTAAATCCACATGCAATTTTAGACACAATCGGTGTAATTGGAACAAATTCTATTCAATACATAGGAAGTGAAAAATGGGCTTTTACACTTGCAACTATTATCGTTTCTTGGATTTGGTTTATAAACTTAGCTTTGGCGGGGAAATTTCTAAAAAGACTAGACTCAACCGGAAAGACAATCTTATTATTAAATAAATTTTCTGGTCTCATCATATGGGGTGTCGCGCTTTACATGTTAAAACAAGTTATTTATTCTTAATGAACGAAAGAGAATTGCATGTTACTGAAAACATCATGCAATTCTCTTACAAATTATGAAGTAGGTTCCGGTTTCTGTTTTACCGTCTTTGCATCTTTTGCTGGTTTAATCCAAATGATTGCTATAACAGCACCAATGGCAGCAAAAATACTTGTCAAATAAAACACTTCATGGTCCGCCCCTTTCATAAAAAAAGAATATAAAGGTGGTCCAGCTGCTACACCGATAAATCGCATTGAACTATAAAAGGACGTAACTGTCCCCCTTTGCTCCTTTTCAATTCCTTGTGTAATGAGGGCATCTAAACATGGGAGTGCCATACCAATTCCTATCCCCATAATAACGAGACAAAGAAGTAGTAAGTAAATCCCTTTTATAAATAAAGGAATGATGACTGATGCAGCTGCCATTAAAAAACCAATATAAATACACTTCTTCATAACATTTTGATTATCTCCAATTTTTTTACCGGCCATATAGGAACTAAGTGACAGTACAAGTAACGGGATAGCAAGCACACACCCTTTCCATATACCATGAATGTCATACTTTGATTCCAGTATAGTCGACAAATAAAAGAGAATTCCGAATAAAATAAGCATAATAATTGCACCTAATGCAAAAATGGCAATTAACCATCTTCCCTTTTCTCGAAACGTAGAGATAATAGATCGAATAAACTCTTTTAATGGCGGTACTTCCCCTTCTTGTTTTTTTGCCTTTACTAATACCAGCAATAAAACAATTGATACGACACATAAAACTGGAATCGCCCAAAATGGTAAGAACCATACAATGGCAGCAAGAGCAGATCCTAAAATAGGGCTCAACACTTTTCCAAATGTATTGGATGTCTCAATGATTCCCAAACCTGTACTAACTTGTTTTTCATCTTTGTATAAATCACCAACACACGGTATAACAACCGGCATTGCACCAGCAGCACCAATACCTTGAATCGCTCTACCGATTAGTATCCAAATGTAGGGATTATCAACTTTCCATGATACCCAACCAGTTATCGCTCCTCCTATAGCCGCAATCAGCAAACTCGGAACCATTACCATCTTTCGTCCCCATCTATCTGATAAATAACCAGCAATCGGTATAAGTAAAATGGCTACGATAGAGTAAATTGTAATAATCATGGATACTTGAAACGATGAAATATGTAATTTCTTTTCAATTGTCGGCAAGATTGGAATGAGCATTGAATTCCCTAATGTCATGACAAGTGGAACTGATGCAAGCGCAATTAAACAACAGTTTTCTTTTTTTAACATGTTGATTTCGGAACCTTTCATCATATATTTCTTACCATATAATAGCCCTGCTGGAACATAATTTTCATTCCATCAGGGCTATTACACCTTTAATACTTCCCATTCACAACAAAAGAAATTGGGTAAAATATAGTATTACTTCTATTCTTTGAATTCTGTTCGCTATATATCCATACCAATTAATTGAAAAAAAAAGAAAGGAAGAATCCTTCCTTTCTCCTATAACCTTCTACATTTAGCGAGTATATCCGCCACCAAGCTGTTGTTCTGCCATCGCTACTAGGCGTTTTGTGATTTCACCGCCTACAGAACCGTTTGCACGTGAAGAAGTATCAGCTCCAAGTTGTACACCGAACTCTTGTGCAATTTCATACTTCATTTGATCTAAAGCTGCTTGTGCTCCATGTGATGCTAATTGATTAGAATTACGATTTCTAGCCATTACCAATCACCTCCTTATTTATATATAAATTGTGTAAAATTCGAATTAAAATACATGGAAATTTTTGGTTATTTTCACATTAAAAAAAGAGCCTCTAAACGAGACTCTCACATCATTTCACATTACGAAGTTACTACTTCTAAATTTCTATTTATTAATACTTTCATTTCTTCTTTTAATATCTCTTTTGAGTTATGTCCAAACCATTCTAACGAAGCAAAAAGATCCGTGTCTCTCACTTCCTGAATAATCTCATCATAATTTACAATACCTTCAAATAACGGAACCATACCAATACGGCTTCCTGCTGCAGCATATACATTATTAGGTTCAAACACATGCAAATAATCCGCTGAAGATATATTCTTAAAATGGTAATGTAGTGTCCACGGCTTTAATCGATGGAAACTGTCTATTGGATCTGCGCCAGACTCCCATATATGAAGAAAATCAAGATTTATTTTTAAATTCGGATGATTTACTTCTTCTAATAGTTCTATAGTAGAAGGCAATGTGTCTGTTAGTGTATTAGGATGTGTTTCTAACAGCACATACATATTGTGCTGAGCAAACACATCACAAATCTTACGTATTCGCTTCACATACTCTTTTCTCTCTTGTTCCGAGAAGTCCTTGCTCCCTTTTTGCCCAGCAAACGTGCGAATTTTATTCGTATTAAACCAATTAGCTAGTACTACAAGTTGTTCACTTTTCTCTATCGTTTTTTCAAAATCTGCTGATAATGATATATCTAAGTAATCACTTATCATCGTAATTTCTAAGTTTTTATCCTTTAGAAAATTCAATTCTCGTTCTGTCGTTTCACGCTCTTGCATATACAAATTTTGTGCATGAGTCCCCCATAATTCAATTCCTTCAAAACTGTTTTCATATGCAAATTGAACAATATCAGTAAATGAAATTAATTGATGACGAAATGAAATGGTACATAGCGAATATTTCATAGCTTTAAACTCCCCTATCTTAAATTCAGTTAGCTTCTTAAAAAGTTACGACAGACTGATTTGTTTTCATGCCTTTCCATGATAGAAACTGTCTCTCTAATTCCTTCTTAATTTGCAGCTCAATTGCATTCATTTCATCCAGTTTTTCAATAATCGCTACTAGCATATCTTTATTGTTCGTCATCGCCATTTTAATTGCACGATACTGTACATTTGTAAATCCTTGTACAATATCCTCTACCCGATCACACCAATAATCAAATTCTTCCTCCGAATATTGCAACGTTTCACGGAAGTATGCAAAGGCATGCTCATAACTATATTTACGAATTGCAAGTACTGGTATTTGTTTTACTGCTGCTACAAGTCCAGAAAGCGCATATCCTTCTTCCTCATTTGCCATTTTTACAATTAAATTTTTCAGTTCCATAGTCAGTTCATTGTCGTTCTTTTTGAATGTTTCTGTGAAATAACTAGCTACTGTTTCTTGTGTTGGCTCCCCAATTCCTTCTATATCAATGAAATATCCTCCACCAAATGGGTTATCTTGAATAGAGTGAAGCACTTTTTCTCTTTCCATATTCCCTTCCCAACGAAAATCAGGATCTAGCATGAACCACTCTTCTTCTTTCTCTGTTTTTGATATCATTAAATAATGTGGAAACGGTTTTTGATGAAATTTATTTTCCCTCTCTGGTAATAGAGACATATCAACCATTACAATGACATAACGATTTTCCGGCTTGTTTTCTACTAATTCTAAAAACATTTCTACATTGCTATCTTTATCTTTTGCATGATCATACCATTCGTTTACTTTAATACCGTACAATTTTTCAAACCAAAGTAAATAATGATCATGGTTAATGTTTTCAGAGTGATACGAAATAATTCCGCCTTCTGTTATATCAAAATCTCCATCCCATAGTCCAAAATAAAATGGACGAAAATCAATGTCGCTACGCCTTTTTATAATTTCACAAAAACAACTCACTAAACAGTGCACTTTAATTGAAGTCATACTCTCATCCACTTTCTTAAAGGTTAGTTATTTACATTTACTTCATGCAACGGCTGTAACTCCTCCATAAAATCAAGCAAAGATCCTACAGTAAGAAATGCCTTTGGATCTATCTCATCCTCTGGAACGCATAGCTTTACATCCATTTCTATGTATACAATAAGCTGCAACATCATTACCGAATCTATATATAAATCTTGATTTAAGCGCATCTTTTCTTCTAAATACGTTACATTTTTCAGTTCCATTTTTTCTACCATAATTTTTAACACTGCATTCTTTAACGCTTCTCGTCTCATGTTGTAACCTCTCCCATCTCTAGTAACTTTCTACTTACTTTTCCAGTTTTATTTTTCGGAATTTCAGTTACACTTTCAATTTCATGAGGAACTTTATAAGAAGGTAAGTGCTGAATACACCATTCTCTTATTTGCACCGGATCAATATGAGAGATCACTTTCGCTTTAACTATTTCTCCCATCACAGGATGTTTCCCTCGATATACAATTGCCTCTTGCACACCTTCCAATCGAAGCATCGTTTCTTCTACCTCTATAGGAAAGACTTTTAATCCTGAAACGTTAATTACATCGTCCATACGCCCCATAAAATGAATGCCACGCTCAGATTTATACCCTAAATCTTTCGTGAAAATTTCCTTACCGTTCATTTTCACGACGATTTCTTCCGGTGCATTTTCCTCTGAACCAATGCTTATACTCGCATGAGGTAGAGGGTTTCCTAAATCTAAATGGCTTTTCATATCATGGCATATACTAATACAACCTGCTTCAGAACAACCGTATTGCTGCATCATATATGTTGTCATTTCTTTTAGTTTATAAAATAGTGCTTCTGGCAAAGGCGATCCTGATGTCATAATTTTATGAAACTGGAACGTTCCTAATGGAAAACTCCCCATAATGTGTAACATAAGTGGTACTGCATATATGATATGTTTTTCTGTATTACGAACTATATTTAATGCGAATTTAGGATTTTTGTTCGTAATGATTACAGGCTTGCTCCCCCTCGTAATTGCTGATAACGTACCACATATTAGTCCGTATGAATGTGAAACAGGAGCCATAACGATTGGCACTTCATCTACTTCACAGTTTAAAGCTTCATTATAGGCAGTAATTTCTGTATCAACTTCCGTCCATGCTCTACGAATCAGTTTCGGTTCTCCCGTAGTTCCCGAACTATATTGCAATAAAGAAGGTTCTTCTAGTAAAAAGTTCCCTACTTCTAATTTTGTAAAATCGCCATATTCTCCATATAAAACTCCTACACAATTTGCACGCTTTGCCATTTCAATAGCCGTTTCTTTTGGCGTATCTTCATGTATAAGTAATACTGATGATTTCTTTTCTTTTAAGAAAAACACAAGCGTAATAATATCGAATGGATCTTTCAGACAAAGTGCAAATCTATTTCCTTCTGCTTCTTGAAATTGTTCCATTTCCTCATAAACTTGTAATCTCAAATCAAAATCACTTTTGCTATACTCTTGTTTATTAACGATTAGCATAATTTCCCCCTGTAACAACTGATTTTTGTTTCATAAGTTGTCTTACTCTATACAATGGATTTGGAACTTCATGAACAAGCGATTCCACATCCATATATAATCGACGTTTCGTTAATTGTTCAGCATAGAATGTAGGTGCATATAATTGAATATTTTCAAATCTACCTTTCAAATGTGGATATATTCTTAAATGATCTTCAATTTCTTCAACAACCATCATCCAAAAATGTTCTTCTTTCAATCCATATTCATCCGCAAGTACGAATGCTAATTCTCCTAAATTAAACAGGAAAAGTGCATCTAACACCATCTCTTGCAAACATTCGATGCGATCCATTTCAAAGAAATCATTCATTTTTCCATTCGCATATGTTTTATGCATTTTAGTAAAGTCGGGACATTTGTCAACTTCTTTCAAATATGGACGATAAAACTCAAGCCCTTCATGAAAATCCTTTAACGCAATACGAACAGGCACCCCTTCTTTATGGACTAGAATCATATTTTGTCCATGTGATTCCAGTGCGATACCATGCTCTACAACAAGATGTATAACTGGTATTATCGCTTTTTGAATAAGTAATTGTAGCCAATCCTTCATTCCATATTTGTTCAACCACGCATCAATAATTGGTGTACCATCTTTCTCTTTAGCGTATAAACCATTAAAAGGAATTGCATCCTCTTGTGCATCTAAATACTTATGAATGCTTTCGCGCCAAATACATCCTAATGAACCATATATAGCTTTCTTATTCGTGTCATACGTTACACTTGAAAACTCGCTTAACAAGATTAAACGTGCTTCATCCATTAAATAGGCGTCATTACTTACAACATCATTTAACCAATTTGATATTACTGGTGCACTCACAACAGAGTATGGTTTCAGTGTACGGAGTGTTGAAGTGTTGAGTAAATTCATCGATAATTTAACGTACGGTTTCTTTGGACTCGTAATATTTCTTAACGTTCTCATTGACTGTTGCGCGCAATAATCGTCCTCTGATGTTCCTAAATAAATAATAAAATTACCCTGTATATGATCCCCATAATTTGAAATGATGAAATTCTCCCACTGCCATGGGTGAACAGGTATAAACACGTACTGTTTTGGATAACATCCCCTATTACGAATTCGTTCCATAAACTCTTCTAATTTACGATCGCCAATCTCCTCTTTTAAAAGGTCGTTATACATCACTTCATTCTCATAACCTACAGTCGCATAATTCTTATGCGCTGCAATCCATATGAGTTTTATTGGCTGCATAAATTCATATCCATATTGAAAATTGTCACGATATTGAAATCCAACACGTGCTTTATAACTAGGGTGATATGGATGGCCGTCTATTAAATGGCTTTCAAACTCATCGTAAGATTTTTGAGTATATTCTTTCTTATTATTTCTTTCATATTGTGCAATCGTGTCTTTAAATATTGTTTGTTCTAATTCGTGCATAAAAGAATCTAATTTAGCTTGTTCTACACTAGCAACCCGAAAAACTTCTTCTAGAAATTGCGAGACAGATTGTATTTCTTGCTGTTCATCTTGGACTCTTACTATTAATGAGTCTAAAGAAATACGTCCAAATGTCATCCGTTCCCTGCCATAGCATTTGTACGTGACACTTTTGTCTTCTTCATCAAGTCCTTGTATTATAAAAAGAAATTGTTCTTCTTTTTCTATGCGAACCGGTGTAATAATCCCCTCATAAATTAACGATTCTACTAATTGACGTAGCACTCTTCTTCGTACTGAAATGTAATCTTCTGATTCGAGCGCCTTCAATACTTTCGTATGATACATGTCCACTCTCATAAAACCCTCCACCTTATGACAAAATACCATTATTTGTATTACGTGAAATTTTAACGCTATTTATGAACGAACAGCCACTTCTCTAACGAGCGGATTATGTACTTGCACATAAATTGCTTGCTCTAATGGATTACTTAACTCATCGACATCGAAAAATCTCGTTAGTAAATTTGCTTTACACGCTAACTTATCTTCGTCCAATAATTCTCTTAAAAATGTTGAAGGTTCCCGGTTATACGGAAGGAATGATTCAAGTACAGACCTTAATTCCGAGAGAAGAATTTCCTCCTTAATTAATCCTGCTGTGCCAAAACCATTAATGAGGCCAAACATATGATTGAAAATTAAGTAGTAACGAAATCTCTCATCCACAATATAGTCGTCATATAAATTTCCAGTACGTTCTCCAATACCAACTAATTCATTATTAAGCATCTCTTTCATTGAATTACAGAAATAAAATCCTTGATTATCACGGAAATAATATTTGACCGGATAACCATCCTTTAGCTGCACAACGCTATTTTGCTGATGAGCTTCTAGTGCAACACCGTACTGTAAATACATCCATACCATCGGCTTTAAAGAAATATTCATATATCGTCTAAACCACTCTAAACTTACTTCTTCACAGCTTTTACCTTCTAAATCTGCTAGGCGATGAATAATATTTGATAACCGCGTACGCTCCCCAGGTATAGCATCTTGAACTAGCCCAGCAATTAATGTTGCGTCGTTCGCATGTTCACTATAAAAAGGGTTCTCGCGAATAATCACTTCAAATCCAGATTCTTGTGTTCCATAATTTAATGTAATATAGGCTGGATCACAAATAAAATCAAAGCCTGGAAATCTTTCTCGTACTTCACCAATAGCCGTATTTAACATTTCCTTCCCTTCAAGACCACTCTCAA
The DNA here is from genome assembly GCF_057809515.1 of Bacillus sp. FG16. Classification (NCBI taxonomy): domain Bacteria; kingdom Bacillati; phylum Bacillota; class Bacilli; order Caryophanales; family Bacillaceae; genus Bacillus; species Bacillus sp. FG16. The sequence goes on along the minus strand of NZ_JBMDKC010000110.1, from coordinate 1,935 downwards.
GTTCTTTCAGTTTATTAATACGCATTGAATTCGTTACTTTCACCGGAAATGAAAACTTAAGCATATACTTCGAATCGGGATGATATAGCGTCCTTAGTGATGATGTTGCCATATAATACTTACCTACAGGACCAATATACTCAAGCAATTCTTGAACTATCCAATCTTGTACGTAAGCTTGATGCAAGAGCCATTCTGCCTGAAGCGGATGAATTGGAATTAATGCATATTGATCTTCCTTACAGTACTTCGCTATAAATTCCTTACTAACCATCTCATCATTACTTAATTCTTCTTTTATAATCGTTGTTGTAGAATCTGATAATAATGATTTTTCATTTACTATACTTTTATGGGCCCGAAAATAATGAAGCTGACATTCTCCTTTTAATTCTGGAGAATACATTGCATTTTTCCAATCCACTATCCCCTGTCTACTCTTTGGTGTAGGATGAGTTAAATGCCCAAATAATAAAGACTGCTCCGCTTCTATAAAAGTTGTATGGAAACCGTATAATGCGGACGTATCTTTTATTCTCTCTTTTGTAAATCCCTCAATATTTTGACAACTACGGATAACTCGAAGCATAAGTTCCGCAGGATTCGTCCCTTCTCCGTAGTTGATAGACATCTCTTTTATTAAAAATGTAATAACTGTAACGTAATCTGCTTTAATAACAGAATTACTATCTCCAATTTGATAATAAAATTGTTCTCCAAACAAATGACGATCTGTTGATGATTTATATATAACTTCTCCATACAAAGTAACGTTCTGTGCCGATAGCCGACAACATAAATATGTGGGGACTGTATCTCTATTCAACGTATTACTGAAGATACTTTTCATTCTTTCATCCTCTGTAATCCATTCTCCACTCCCTGTTTCTCTTAAATAACAGTTTAAAAAGCTTTGTAATGTTGCATGTTCTGCGATTTGTTTCGCATGCTGCATGTTGGTCCTCCTCTTTATATTAAAGCTATCGAAATTTTATATAATAAACGATAATTGAATGTCGTTATCAATTATGATTCTAATTGATAATGATATTCAATTCAATAGTATATTTCAGAATTTTTTTATCTGATTTAATTTTCCTTGTTTTCTCGCTTTTCTTTAATCTAGTTAAAAATACGCGAAAGAAATACTCAGTTTCAAAGTACATACTTACTATTTTTCATTAGTAATCTATCCAAAATGGTTAAACAAAAGAGGTATACCTTAATTGGTATACCTCTTTCAAACATAAAGTTTACATAATAATATTATTTAAGCAAATCTATATAACTGTTTGTATAACAAATTCAAATCTCTCCAACAATACGCTGTTTCTTCTATCTTTACTCTCTCTAAAAATTTCATATCAATTTTTTCAGGGTTAAATTTTTCATAAAACTTTGTAGAAGGATTATTCGTAACAACCCAAACTAAAAGTGATTGCATATCATTGTTTATACAATCCGATAATAAAGCTTGAAATAACTTTTGTCCTATTTTCATTCCTTGATACTCTTGTAAAAGGTAGATTGCATATAATTCTCCGTCACAATTATATGTACCAGTTCTTTCTACTCCCCCATCGATAAATCCGACTATTTCTCTATTTGAATTCTATGCTACAAATCTAAATTGATGATTACCTTCTTTTCGAAAAATATCTTCCCATTGTTTTTCTCGTTTCTCATATGCTATATTATCTAAAATTTCGTCAGCAAATATCCCTTTATACGTTGTTTTCCAACTATCAACATGCACCTTTGCTATACCTGGTATATCATCCTTTATTGCTCTTCTAATATGTATTCCCATCATTTCTCCCCCTCGTTACTCATCATTATATCAATTTCATTCCTTAAAAATCCAAATAAAAAAGAGTGAATTTGAAGTGACCCCTAAAAGTTAGACACGGTTATTTCATTAGGCAGCTTGATAAA
>NZ_JBMDKC010000011.1:0-86919 GCF_057809515.1 Bacillus sp. FG16 | reverse complement strand
TGCTTCAAAGGTTAGGAACTGAACAATTGTTAAAATATTAAACGTAACTTATATAGCATATTCCTATTAGCAACATTAATTATTTGTTCTATAACTTCTATCGCAACAGGAACGTCTTGGGGAACAGTGGGAACAGCAGGTATTGCTATGATGGCGATTGGTGAAGGACTTGGTTTACCACTTCCGCTTGTTGCTGGTGCAGTTCTTTCAGGAGCTTATTTCGGCGACAAATTATCACCACTTTCTGATAGCACAGTTCTTGCAGCTTCTATGGCGAAAGTAGATGTTATTGCTCACGTTCGAGCTATGCTCGTATTAGATGTTCCGGCTTATATTATTACTAGTATTATGTTTACTGTAGCTGGTTGGATGTATGGCGGCGATAATGTAGATTTGAATCGAGTAGAATTTTTAAAAGAAGCTTTATTAAAGCAATTTGATATTAAAATATGGATGCTTGTTCCGGCGGTCATTGTTATCGTTCTATTAGCGATGAAGAAACCGTCTATGCCAACAATTGCAATGGGAGCTTTAATTGGTGCAATTTGGGCAACTCTTTTCCAAGGGATGAACTTTGGAGAGGCGATTGGAACAGCTTATAACGGATTCTCAATTCAATCTGGTGTTGAGTTTGTTGACAAGTTATTAAACCGTGGTGGAATTAACGGCATGCTTGGCTCAGTAGCCGTTATTATTTTCGGTTTAGGATTTGGTGGATTACTTGAAAAACTAGGTGTTTTAAAAGTAATCGTATCAAAATTCGAGAAGAAATTAAATTCTGCAGGTAATGTAACATTGTCTACATTAATCGTGGCATTCTTAGCTAATATATTTGGTTGTGCGATGTATGTATCACTAATTTTAACACCAAAAATTATGGAAGATAGCTATGATAAATTAAAAATAGACCGTCGTGTATTAGCACGTAACTCAGAAGTAGGTGGAACATTAACTTCAGGTATGGTTCCATGGTCTGATAATGGTATTTTTATGGCTGGTATTTTAGGTGTAGCAACGTTCTCATACGTTCCGTTTATGTGGTTAAGCTTCGTATCGTTAATTTTAGCAGTTATTTACGGATATACAGGCAAATTCATCTGGTATGTAGATGATGCAGATAAAGGAAAGCAAGCATCATAAAATAAAAAGCACCTTCTACAATATGTAGAAGGTGCTTTTTATTTTTTAATAGCATTTGCTGAAGTTATTTCATTCTCATATTTAGCAATTTTTTGTTGTATCTTTTTTAAGTTTTTTTCAGTGTCTTGAATGAGCTGTAAGACATTGGTCTCTTGTTGTTTCATTAATTCCAGCCGTTGAAAGATAGTAGATTCTCCTTCCATAGACCAGTCGATAAATTGTTTTATTTTTTGAATTGGCATACCAGTGTTTTTTAAACACAAAATCATCTCTAAATATTTCAGTGCTTCTTCGTCAAAAACTCGATCTCCTTTTTCATTTCTTTGAAGAAAAGGGAACAGTCCTTGTTTATCGTAATAACGTATTTGAGAAATAGTTAAGTGTTGCATTTTGGCGACTTGCCCAATTGTATAATACATATCATTCATCCTTTTATTACCAAGGTATAATGCCATCTTTATTTAGTATTTTACCATTATAATTTGTTTCACTTAATGCATATTTAATAATAATTTTAGCACTTTCAGTGGTTGTATGGCCACCAGGGGAATTTCCATTAAGATCCGTAGTTGTAAAACCAGGAGTTACCCCAAAAACTTCTGGTCCGTTAGTACCAAGTTCTTTACTAAAAGCTAACGTTAAAGCATTAATAGCTGTTTTGGAAGAATTATATCCCAGTGTATTAATTGGATGTGTTTCACCATTAGCAAACATTGTTAGTGAGGCCATGTCAGTTGTTACATTTATGATTTTACTGTTGCTTGATTTCTTTAATAATGGTAAAAAGGCTTGCATCATTTGGAAAGTTCCAAAAAAGTTAACTTCAAATCCTTGGCGTAAAGTTTCAATATTTAATTCACTAGGTAGCGTATTGAAGTCTAGCGCTATGCCTGCGTTATTAATTAATAAATGTAAGTGGTCAGTCGTTTCGTAAATTTTCTTTGTTGCTTCTTGAATGGATTGTGCATTTGAAATATCTACTTGAATATAGGAAACGTTTGAAACATTTAAAGATTCTACGGCTTGTTGTCCAAGTTGTTCATTACGAGCACCTAAAAATACGTGATAATCTTTTTCTGCTAATTGACGAACAAGTTCATATCCAATTCCTTTATTCCCACCTGTTATGAAAGCATATTTTTTCATATTGAATTCCTCCAGTAGTGTTATAGTAGGTTACAAGGAAAAGGATACAGCCTAAACTTAAGTTTAGGTCAAGAGAAATTTTTAAAAATAAATATAGAATATCTATATATAAGATTGAGAATTCTTATCATTTAAGAGAAAGTCTGTTATTATAAGAGATGTAGGTATTATATTTTCAAGGGGATGAAAACATGGAGTACAGAATTGAAAGAGATACAATAGGAGAAATAAAAGTTCCAGCTGATAAATTATGGGCAGCACAAACACAGCGTAGTAAAGAAAACTTTCCAATTGGAACAGAGCAAATGCCGCTTGAAATTGTAAAAGCATTTGCAATTTTAAAGAAGAGTGCAGCGCTTAGCAATCAAAAATTAGGAAAGCTATCAGAAGAAAAAGCAGAAGCGATTGTAGAAGCTGCTGATGAAGTGATTGCAGGGAAATGGAATGAACATTTTCCGCTTGTCGTATGGCAAACAGGTAGTGGTACACAGTCAAACATGAATGTGAATGAAGTAATTGCAAATCGTGGGAATCAAATTTTGAAAGAGAAGGGATCTGACGTACATATTCATCCGAATGATGATGTGAACATGTCACAAAGTTCAAATGATACATTTCCAACGGCGCTTCATGTAGCTTGTGTAATCGCAGTAGAAAATCACGTATTACCAGCAATTACGAAATTAAAAGAAACTTTAGCAGAAAAAGTAACTGCATTTGAACATATTATAAAAATTGGTCGTACACATTTACAAGATGCAACGCCGTTAACTTTAGGGCAAGAAATTAGCGGATGGCACCGTATGCTTGAGAAAACAGAGCGTATGATTGCAGAGAGCAATACATATATGAAAGAGTTAGCAATTGGTGGAACTGCGGTTGGAACAGGTATTAATGCTCATCCTAAATTTGGTGAGATGGTATCAGAGGAAATTCGTCAATTTACAGGTAAACAATTTGTTTCTGCACCAAATAAGTTCCATGCATTAACGAGCCATGATGAAGTTGTATATACTCACGGCGCATTAAAAGCATTAGCTGCGGATCTAATGAAGATTGCTAACGATGTACGTTGGCTTGCAAGTGGTCCACGTAGTGGTCTTGGAGAAATTATTATTCCAGCAAATGAACCAGGAAGCTCTATTATGCCAGGTAAAGTAAATCCAACGCAAAGTGAAGCATTAACGATGGTTGTAGCGCAAGTGATGGGGAATGATGCAACAATCGGATTTGCTGCGAGCCAAGGTAACTTTGAGTTAAACGTATTTAAACCTGTTATTGCTTATAACTTCTTACAATCAGCTCACTTATTAGCGGATGCAATTGTTTCGTTTAATGACAATTGTGCAGTTGGTATTGAAGCAGATGAAGAAGTAATTAATGAAAATGTGAATCGTTCACTAATGCTTGTAACAGCGCTAAACCCACATATCGGATATGAAAATGCAGCGAAAATTGCGAAGCATGCTCATAAAGAAGGATTAACTTTAAAAGAAGCAGCATTGCAATCTGGACTACTAACAGAAGAGCAATTTGATGAAATTGTAGATCCAAAGAAAATGATTGCTCCAAAAGAGTAATAGAAAAAGCCAAGGTTCTTAGTATAGAATCTTGGCTTTTTGATGTTCATTTTTATGTTTCATCTACTTGCAATACTGCAAGCTTCAAAAAATATTATTTGTTAGCAGGCGTATTCATTACTTTCATCTGTGGGCAGTTCTCTTTTAAGAGTGAAATGAATTTTTCTTCTTCTTGTGGTACGAAAGTGGTCACTGAGTCAAATAAATTATAATTAATTTCTAATTGTTGCCTAGTCCATTTTTTTGAACGAAGTTTTTTGCCAGAGTACTTAATATGGCGAATGTCTTTAAATGGGATTTCAGTACGAAGTATGAAACCGTGTTTTACAACAAGAGATGATTCCGTTACGTTGTAGTGAGAGAAATAGAATGAAGAAAGATTCACGATATTTAGCAGCATCATGAGAGTGAAAGAAATAGAATTTTCATTTTGGAAGAATAACGAAACGAAAAAAATAATTATAAATAATGTAATGAAAATGACGTGGAATGGATTTTTTTTCGCTTTAAACTTCAAGTTAGTCACCTCGGTATACTTGTTCTTTAACTAAATTAAATCATAACATTGTGATAAAACGTGTGAATATGCAGAATTGCATATTCACACATTTTATTATTCATGTAAAATTTCTTGATGGGATAAATTCAAAAGAAGTTTTGTAATAGTGGAGTGACATGAAGTGACTTACAAGAATAGAAAGATAGCGTTAGTCATAATTGGTTGTATGATGATTATGAGTAGTTGTGCTAATAAATTTGTTGAAGATAGAAACCGAAAGCATGTATTTGTACAAGCAAGTAAGGTTTTAGTAGAGACTGTAAATAGAATATATAAAGTGAAACTTTAATCAGTGGGGGTCTTACTGCCCGTTAATGCGGGATAAAAAGTAAAAGGTGTTTTCTTATACGGAAACATCTTTTTTGTAGTTAAAATTGAATACTGAAGTTTTGGAATGAGTGAATACCGGTTCCATATTTACTAATCGCATAAGTATTCCGTGCAATTTGCTTAACGATAAACCAAGGGTCTTGAAGAATATTCATGTTCTATTCCACATCATATAAAATGAATTTGTATAAACACATTCGCTTTTCGTTGTATTAAACCCTTTCGATAGATGTTTTTATAAAAGTTTATAAAATGGGTAAACGAAACATTGAAATGTTTATTTGTGTTGTGATAAGATGATGAAGTGATAATAAACGTTATAGTAATTCGTTTGGTTTTTAAATAAACATTTTGAAGGAGTGTTTAGTGTGATTGATATTTCGGAGCAGTTTTGGGATGCGTCAATAGAGGAATTAAAGAAAGGGTATGTGTTTGATGAAGAAAAAGAGGAGTACATTTGCTTAGCTTGTGGTGAAAGATTTATTAAAGGTGTTATTTATCAAGATAACCAAGTTTTGTATGAAGCAGAGAAATTCGTCCAATTGCATATTCAAAATGAGCATACGTCTATGTTTGATTATTTATTAAATATGGATAAGAAATTTACTGGTTTAACAGATTTACAAAAGAAAATGGTTCAATTTTTCCATATGGGACTGAATGATAAAGAAATAGTAAAAGAGATGGATGGCGGAAGTACATCAACAATTCGTAATCATCGATTTACACTGCGAGAGAAAATGAAGCAAGCAAAAGTATTTTTAGCGCTAATGGAATTATCAGAAGAAAAATCAAAAGTACAAACGAAATTTGTAACAATTCATAGAACAGCAACGATGGTGGATGATCGATACAATATTACGGAAGAAGAAAATGATGAAGTATTAAAAGCTCATTTTACAGAAGGATTAGATGGACCTCTTTCTAAATTTCCGAAAAAACAAAAGCGTAAATTAATTATATTACGTCATTTAGTAAAGAAGTTTGATAGTAATAAAAAGTATACTGAAAAAGAAGTAAATACAGTGATAGAAAATGTATACCCTGATTTCGTAACTTTAAGAAGATATTTAATCGAATATGGATTTTTAGATCGAACAGCCGATGGAAGTCAATATTGGGTGAAGTTATAATCATGCGAAAAGAAAATGAATAGAAGCACAGTATAATAACAACTATACAAAGAGATAGATATTGAAAAAAGATTTTTAATAAAAGGAGAAATGAAATTTGAAACCACCTGCAGATAACAATAAAGAAGGTGCGGAGTCGCATAAGTTGGAAAGTGAGAGTAAACCGATTTGGAAATCGATGTCGATGTTTTTAGTACCGTTATTATTAAGTAATGTACTACAATCAGTTGGACAATTATTTGGTATGGTAGTAGTAGGAAGATGGCTTGGAGTTAATGATTTAGCGGCTATATCAGCATTCTTTCCTTTGTTCTTTTTACTTGTTTCATTCGTAATTGGAATAGGTTCGGGTAGTTCTATTTTAATTGGTCAGGCGTTTGGTGCTAAAAACGAAGATCGTTTAAAAGCTATCGTTGGTACGACGTTGACATTTACCTTTATTATTGGAGTTGTGTTAGCGATAATAGGCAGTATTTTTGCGATGGATATTATGCGTCTAATGGGAACGCCAGAAAATATTATTGAAATAAGTGTACATTATGCACGGATTTTATTTATATCGATGCCAGTATTATTTTTATATTTCGCATACACAACATTTATGAGAGGTACAGGAGATTCTAAAACGCCATTTTACTTTTTAATTGTAAGTACAGCGCTAAATATGATCTTATTACCGATTCTTATTTTTGGATGGTTAGGAGCTCCGAAATTAGATGTGTATGGAGCAGCCTATGCCTCTGTTATATCCACAGTTATTACGTTTATTGTCATGCTCGTGTATTTAAAGAAGAAAAATCACCCATTACAACTAGATGGAACGGTTAGAAAATATCTTCGAATGGATGGGGAGTTATTAAAGTTATTGTTAAGGCTCGGTATTCCAGCGAGTATTAATATGATATTAGTTTCATTATCTGAAATTGCGGTAATCGCATTTGTAAATCGTTACGGATCGGATGCAACAGCTGCTTACGGCGTTGTGAATCAAGTTGCAAGTTATGTACAAATGCCAGCAGTTAGCCTTGGTATTACAGTTTCTATTTTTGCAGCACAATCAATTGGGGCGAATCAATTTGATCGATTGCAGAAAGTTGTGAAGGCCGGAATTATTATGAACTACGTCATCGGTGGTGTGTTAATATCTCTTATTTACTTATTCTCAAGAGACTTTTTATCACTATTTTTAACGAGTCAAACTACAATTGAAATTGCTCATAGCTTAGTTATGATTACGTTATGGAGTTATTTAATTTTCGGTCATGCACAAATTATTAGTGCGACAATGCGAGCGAGCGGTACAGTACTTTGGCCAACTGTTATTGGAGTCGTTTCAATTTGGCTTGTAGAAGTACCCGTAGCATATTATCTTTCTTACCATACAAGTCTTGGAATAGAAGGCATCTGGATCGGTTATCCAGCAGCATTTATTGTCAGCTTAATATTACAGTATGCATATTATAAGCTTTCATGGCAAAAGAAACGAATTACACGATTAGTTAGTTAAATAGAAAAATGTCCCTAAGTTATTAGACTTAGGGACATTTTTTCGTAAGTGCAGGTTTACAAATAGCTTTTTAAAGTTATATCAAAATGTTTTCTAATGAGTGTTTTATCACTCATATAAAACTCCCACGCTTTTTCCGGTTCACCGATAATCTCAAAGGATTCCTCTGTAATATATAAAGCGCAATTATCCTCCAGTGCAATTCCTTCTATATTCCCTTGATGATTTTGTAAAAAGGAATGGAAGGCGTTCATTCTGTTTAATTGATTATAATGTGGACAAAATCTTTTATTAACAATCCCCCATCCGTTACTCTCTATATAACCAGCACCTTCATAATTTGATCGGATACTAGACGTGAACCAACACATAGCACCAGCGCTATAACCAGCAATAAGTGTTCCTTGTTGCAGAGCCAATAATAATTTTTCATCGAGTCTATGTTCTTTCCATTGCGTAAGCATGTGAATATAGTTCCCGCCACCTAGATAAATTAAATCGGCTGAATGAATCATCTCGTCTATTTCATACTTAGAAGGTGAATCTGTTGTAGTACGTAAAATTTGTACTTCACAATGTAATTGTTTTTCAAACGTGTCTAAAAATAATTTTATATAGCTTTCATCATCATGACTAGCCGTTGGAATAAACAATATTTTTGGGTACTGTTTATTTGTTAATTCTATAAGGCGTTCATTAATAGGCAAGTGATTTGAATCTTGTAAATCACCGCCACCAATGACAGCTAATTTCATAGTAAAGCACCACCTAATCATTTTTGTTATATAAAAATTCGATAGAAGAGAGTTACATTCCTTCCGTAATGTAATCAATAATTAGAAAATATAGCTTAAGTATATCGGAATAGTAAAGAAAACACTGACTATATATAGCAATGAATTAAAAACCTTTCATTGATATATAATATTTCATACTAATGTTTCAAAATATGGAAAAAATATGTTTAAATAGATATAATGAAGCATTAATTCATATTGAATTTATGCTTATATTTTAAAAGGGCATCGGAAATAATAGTGATTTTCCAAAACAGTTTTTACTTTTAATAGGAACTTGTATTACAATATGGTAAAATTATTTCAATATATTTATTTAATATGAAATACAAAGAGGGAGCGTGAAAAAAGTGGATTTTCGATTTGAATTTACAACGAAGCTGAAAGAATACTTAGACGATGAGAAGGATGAAAAAATAATAAAAGATGGACACAGAGATGTGATTTTTCACTATTTATATGCGTTAGAGACTGAAATTGGCGTTGTTAAAAATCCTAATTTTACTTTTTTTGCATCAGGAAGACGTTCACATATAGTGTTAGAAAACGTTGAATTTAAAACAGAAGTAAATGTAAAAAGTAATATAATTGAAATTACAAAAATCGTGGATAATGTAGCTATTCCATTAGATACTATCGTAGCGAAAGATCGGGAATTATTTGCACTTGGGCGTAATGAGAAGTTTAGTGTGCAAATATTAGAGCAGTATCTCTTTGATACATTTGGAGATAAGTTAGGCTTATAATGAATAGAATGAGGTACGTATTTATAGGTAGTGAATTTTAGTTTATATTACTCGTGTTTGACCTCTCATTTAATTTGTACTACAATTCGTAGTGTGAAAGGAGTCATACGATGTTTACGCAAAACTATAGGTTAAATGAGCAAGGATTAAATCATTTCTTTGGACCGCTTGAAGCGAAGATTATGGAGATTATTTGGTCTACTAAAGGTATTACTATTAAAGAAGTCCAGCAGAAATTAAGTGAAGAATCGCCTGTGAATTTTAATACTGTTATGACAGTTATGAACAGGCTAGTAGAGAAATTACACCTAGAAAAACAGACTGTAAAAAGAAGTGGCATATATCGTGCTATACAAACGAAAGAAGAATTCTTATCCAATCAAACGAAGAAAATGACACAGGAATTAGTGGGGGAATTTGGAGATTTAGTTGTAACTCATATGATAGATGAGTTAGAGCAGGCTGATCCGAATTTAATAAAAAAATTAGAAGACAAATTGAATCAGTTAAAAAAAGAGGATCGATGAAATGAAATGGCAAATGCGTAAAATCGTATTGTTAGCGCTCATTGTTAGTACCCTCTTTTTCAGCTTGTTATTGTATTACGTTACATATCCATTTCTTTTTCAAAATAAGGCATTCTTCCTTTCAAAGTTTTGCTTGTTTCAGTTAGAAAAACATATGAAAGAACTATCAATGGTTCGTAGTATAATAGCTGGGTTATTATTAATTACTGTATTGACCGTGTGTAAAAGAATTTGGCGGCAATTTTTTCGTGGTAAAAAATTACAAAAAGCACTTATCCCATTCATTAGAAAAGGGAAACAAATACATATACTGCCGACTGCGGAAGTTGCAGCGTTTACAATTGGATTATTCCGTCCGAAAGTTGTCATGTCGGAAGGTTTGCTTCAGACGTTTTCAGATGAAGAAATTGATGCAATTATTTTCCATGAAGAATATCATCAAAAGAATTGGGATCCGCTAAAATTATTTTGTTTTACGTTATTAGCAGAAGGAATGTTGTACATTCCGATATTAAAAGGATTGTTACAACGATATCATACGTATCAAGAGTTAGCAGCAGATAAATATGCGATGCAAAAAATGAAGTCTTCATTTGAGTTAGGTAGTGCGTTATTAAAATTAATTAAAATAAAGACAATGGAAAATCGATGTGTTACAGCTTCATTTGCAAAAACAGCAATAAATTTACGAATCGAGCAAGTGTTAAATGAAGAAGTTGTGAAGCTTAATATCCCGTTACATACGAATTCGGTATATGTAACAATAGGTTTATTCTGTGTGTCGATTGTACTTATTGTCGGAGAGTGCATATAGCCTCTTTTTTTAAGAATAAACACTACTCTATGTAGTGTGAGTTAAGGTGTTGTCATTTATGTCATCATGCTTTTTACCGCTATATACATCTTATTTATCATATATTACAGGTGTTTTATTGTATACAAATCAAATGATGGAAATCACAGCGTTCATTATTCGTCTATTTGGTGTGGAGTTACAGGATTTTAAAATAAGGAGGAAAAAGAGTGAAGAAACTAATTGCTATTATACTAGTAGGGGCACTCGTTTGGGCGGGGATCAATTTTTATAATTCAAAGAAAGAAGAGAAGGAAAGAAGAGCGAAACAAGCAGAGTTACAAGAGAAAGAAGTATTACCACAAGTAGGTTTTAAAGCACCTGGCATCACATTAAAAGGATTAGACGGAAAGTTGCAGTCGTTAAATGATGCAAAGGGAAAACCGTATATTATTAATTTTTGGGCATCATGGTGTGGGCCGTGTGAAATGGAGGCACCTGACTTAGTTCATATGTATGATAAATATAAAAAGGATGTTGAAATTTTTGCGGTGAATGCAACTGTTAGTGACCCAGTACAAGAAGCAAGCGCATTTGCTAATCGCTATGGGTTTGAGTTTCCTGTTCTATTAGATATGGACGGAGTAGCTGGACTAGATTATAAAGTATTCTCTTTACCGACGACATTTTTTGTTAATAAAGATGGAATTATAGTAGATCATGTACGAGGTGTATTACCACCAGATCAATTAGAAAAGAAATTTAAGAAATTGATTGAGAATTAAAAGGAGATTTCGTGACGATGGAGTGGATCGTGAGGTTACAACCCATATCTCTTATAATTGGAAGTCTATTTGGATTTATGTTGATGAAACGAAAGATGAGGCATCAAAATGTATTATATGAAAAAATGATGGATGCCGTAACAAATGCTTTTCTTATCATCGTATTTGTATGGAAGTTTGCACCAGCAATTTTAAATCCTGTATGGGCTTTTGTGGCGCCAGTGCAAGCAATATTAGCTGTTGGAAGTATGCAACATATTGTAGTAGGATGCGTGATTGCGAGTGTATACATTGTTTGGAAAAGTAAAAAGGAGCAATTTTCGCTTCGTATTTTACTTGATGCATTGCCTTTTGGTCTGTGTGTGAGTATTATCTTTTATTTTCTATTACATCATGAAGTAGGTGCACAAACGACACTACCATGGGGAATGAAAATATATGAATCTAAACTTTTATATCACCCTATTTTCGTATATGAGATCATCCTTGCTCTTTGTATAATGGGCTTGTTATGGATGAAAAATGAAAGGCTCGGAAATGGAAAGAATATAAGTTTGTTTCTAATTATTGTGGGGTCTTCACATATCATTATTTCAATCATTAGTGAACAAAATTCAGTTTTATTCGGTCTATCAATACAGCAAATAATGAGCTTTTGTATTATTAGTTTAGGGATTTTGTTGATACCGAAAAAATAAAAAATAGCCATGTACAGAGAGTATCTGTGTATGGCTATCTTTTATAAGCATATTTCTTCATCATATGCTAAATCATTATATTGTAGAAACCTAAAAACCCCTTTATTAGGGGTTTTTAGGTTTCTATAGGTCTGCATGTGTTTCTTGTTTATCTGTATCCCATTTTGGAAGTTGTTTTGCTTGTTGATTTTCAGTAAAATTATTAAATCCAAAAGCAAGTATGCATGTAAAGGTTAAAATAGCTAAACTAAACTTTTTCATTATCTTAGTGCCTCCTTAGTTAATAATTTTTGTTTTGCTTCGTAAGTTTTGAAAAAATATTTTTGAGATTCCTCTATTTTATTCACTTTATGAAATTCTACTGCTAATAATTCGTAATATTCTTGTGCATAATCGTATAATTCTTTACTGTTAAAATATGTAGTGCCTGCAATGATTGCATTTTCTAAGTCGCCTAGAATACCAGTGTGTTGTATTTTTAAGATAGTGAAGTGGTGTTTATATTCTTGATTATTTAATTCATTACAAATTTCTAAGCCTTTTTGAACCCAAACGTTTGCAAGTTCTTTTTCATTTAAACAAAAATGTTCTTTTGCTTGTAGAAAATTGGCTTTTAGGTGTTTAGGTAATTTGTTTGTAACTATTGTAAGATGTCTAATAGCAAGGGTTGATAGATTTTGAGAAGAGTAGAGCCAACCTAAGTTATTTCGAACTTTTAAGATTAGTGTGTCGTCTTTCAGTTTTTGTAAAATATTGATTGCTGAATTATAGTTCTCTTCGGCTTGCTCGAATTGTTTTAAATAAACAGAACATGAGCCTAAAGTATTTTCGCATAGAGCTATTTTAATTTCATAACGTGGATATTTTGAGAAGATCTCTTTAGCTTGATTTGCATAATTGATTGCTGTAAGTGGTTTGTTTGTATGGTGATTAAATATAGCGAATTTATATTTATATTCAGCTTCTTCTAGTTCGCCTGGTACATGTTTTAAAAGGGATTCAGCTTTTTCGTATTCTTTTTTTGCTTCATCATAATTTCCAATAATGGTAGCATGTTCAGCTTTAAAAAAGTGATAATAATAAGTAATAAAGTCTTCAGTTATTGGATTGTCTAAACGCACAATTTGACTAAAAGTATCATACTTAATGTTTGTCCAATCGGTTAGGACCTTATATTTAAAGTTTAGTAGGGAGTAGTAAAGCGATAGATTTTGATCAGCTTCAATTTTATTAATCTGTTCCTCTATTTTTTCTTTTAATTGTTTCGCTTCAATTAACTGCTCCGCTACCATTACTTGATATAAAATGTTTAATTCGTTGACAATCTGTTCATGTTCTTTTAATAACACACTCATTATATATTCTCCCATCCGATAAAAGTATCCTAATTTAATTATTTCTATAATAGCAAAATAGAAGAAGTATAAGAATGATTTTACCATATTTTTCAACAAAATTCCGAAAAAACAATTAACTCCCATATAAATATTACAAATGCCTCTGGTAGTGGTGGGATGAATCTGACTCATGATACGTTAACATCAATGGGGGAGGGATAGTTTCACTTGTAAATATGTTTTTAATAGGATTGTTCGGATTGGGTCCAACTGTTAAGTTTTTAACAAAAATTTCACTTTCTTATTTAATAAAAACAGGATAATCCGTATTTTATAAGAATCATCCTGTTTTTATTGATATATTAAAAAATCGGTGGAGTAACAGAAAATAAAACTACCGCATTTTTCTCAAAATGATTCACCCATTTATGCTTTAAATAAGCAGGTATTTTTACACTATCGCCAGTTTCTAATATGTATTCTTCCTCGTTTAAATATAATGTGATTTTCCCATCTAAGACAAATGCTAATTCTTCTCCTTTATGTTCTAGTACATTTTCTGATGAAGCTGTATTAGGCGGGATAGTCATAATTGCTGTTGCTAAATTTCCAGTAAAATCAGGTGAAAGCATTTCATATGATAAATTATCGATAATCATTTTCTTTCGTTTATGGGAACGTACAATTAAATCGTCTGTATTTGTTTCTTCCAGTAAAAAACTAAATGTTGGAACATCAAGAGCTTTAGCAAGTACTTTTAATGTTTGAATAGAAGGGTTAGCAGACCCGCGCTCAATTTGACTTAACATAGATGGTGTAATATCGGCCATCTTTGCTAGTTCTTTACTAGTTAAACCCTTTTCTTTTCTTTGTTTTTCAATCTTTTTACCAATATCTATATTTTCCATAATGAAAATCTCCTTAATGATTATTAAATTATATTTAAATAAATTAAACTAAAATTAATTTTTATGTTAAACTATATTAAAATTAATTTAATTATAATTTATTAAATCGCAAGCTACAAGGTGATGAGGAGGAAGAGGAATGAAGGAAATAGAGAAATTAAAAGAACAATATCCACTATTAAATAAGCTAATCGCAACGGAAGAAGTCTTTTGGATGAATCCGAATACGAAAAAGTATGAGACGGCAATAAAAGACTCGCCACTGAATGAAGGAAATGTAAAAGACGCGGAAGAGAGATTAAAGCGTTTTGCACCATATATTGCGAAAGTTTTTCCTGAAACGAAAGAGACGAACGGCATAATTGAATCACCTTTAGTGAAAATACCTTCTATGAAAGAAGCTTTAGAGAAAAATTACGAGCAACCTATTTTAGGGGAATTATTATTAAAATGTGATAGTCATCTTCCGATATCAGGATCAATAAAAGCTAGGGGCGGCATTTATGAAGTATTGAAACATGCTGAACAACTAGCATTGCAGCATGGAATGTTAACAGAAGAAGATGATTATTCTATTTTAGATAGTGATACATGTAGAGAGTTTTTCGCGAAATATTCAATTGCGGTAGGTTCTACAGGTAATTTAGGATTGAGTATTGGGATTATGAGTGCAAAACTAGGTTTTAATGTCACTGTTCATATGTCAGCAGATGCGAAACAATGGAAAAAAGATTTATTAAGAAGTAAATGTGTAAATGTTATTGAATATGAAGATGATTATAGTAAAGCTGTAGAAGAAGGAAGAAGGCAAGCTGATGCTGATCCTAGCTGTTATTTTGTAGATGATGAAAATTCACATGATTTATTTTTAGGATACGCAGTAGCGGCATCACGATTACAAAAGCAATTAGAAAAGTTAGAGATTGTAGTAGATGAAGAACATCCTCTATTCGTTTATTTACCATGTGGTGTCGGGGGCGGACCTGGCGGAGTAGCATTTGGTTTAAAGTTATTGTATAAAGACAACGTTCATTGTTTCTTTGCAGAGCCAACACATTCTCCATGTATGTTACTCGGCTTAATGACAGGCCTTCATGACAAAATTGCTGTTCAAAATATCGGAATTGATAATGTAACAGATGCGGATGGACTTGCGGTAGGAAGACCGTCTGGATTTGTTGGGAAAACGATGGAACCATTTTTAAGTGGAAATTATACAGTAAGCGATGAAGAGTTATATAGATTGTTAAAAGAACTGGCTGATACGGAGAATATTTATTTAGAGCCTTCTGCACTAGCAGGTATGATAGGGCCAGTGAAAGTATGTAAAGAAGATGAGTATTTACAAAAGCAACAGTTAACAGAGAAGGTGACAAAAGGTACTCATATTGTGTGGGGAACGGGTGGAAGTATGGTTCCACAAGATGTAATGAGTGATTATTATAAGAAAGGTTTAGAATTAACAATATAAGAAAAATGAGGCTAGTTGTAGCCTCATTTTTTCATGTACATAAAAATCTTTGTTATTTTCATAATAGTTCTTTATAGTATATATAAAGGATAACTAATATTGAATAAATACAACAAAAAGCTTTATTTTACATAATAAGAGGATGTGTATACGATGTCATTACAGACTAAATATATAGCGGGTATTTCGCTTGGGGTTATGGGTGTCGGTTTTGCGGCTTCTATCCCTTTTCAAGGAACGGTAGCAGGGGAGATTATACAAGGGGGATTTGAAGCCGGATTGGTTGGTGGACTTGCGGATTGGTTCGCGGTTACAGCATTGTTCCGTCATCCGATGGGTATCCCAATTCCGCATACCGCATTGCTACCTAAAAATCGTAAACGGGTAACGAAAGGGCTTATTCATACGTTAGAAAATGAATGGCTGACGAAAGAAAGTATTACGAATAAAGTAAAAGAGATGCAGTTAGCACAAATGGTGCTGCAAATTGCTGAAAGAGAAATACAGTCTGATGCTGTGAAAAAAGGGATTGTAACGATTGCAGAGAAAGCGATTGTAACAATAGATACAGAAAAGCTAGCTGTTATTATTGAAAAAGAATTAAAAACATATTTACATACAATTAATACAAGTAACATTTTACAAGTGCTTGTTGATCAATTAGTTGTGCAAGAATATGATGAAAAGACACTTGATCACATATTAGTAAAAGTGAAAGATTGGACAGCGCAAGATGAAGCTCGTTACCAACTCGGAAGCTTAGGTATGAAGGCAATGGAAAATATAAAAGTAGATGGGTTCTTGCAGTTTACTTTGAAATCATTTATGAATATTGTAGATGAAGATAAAATTGGTGGCATTTTGCAGAAGTTTATCATTAGTAATATTAACAGCTTACAAGATGCGGATAATAGCACAAGACAACTTATATTGGCGAAGATTCGTCAAGAAATTATAAATGTAAAAGAAAATGAAGCTTTATTACAGGAATTAGAAAATTGGAAAGAAAAGTGGATTGCGAATTGGAATGCTACTGACAAAATAAAAGAGATGCTGGAGCAAGTGCAACAAAGAGCAGTTACTTTTGTAAAAAATGAAGAATTTGCTGATAAATATGTTATTCCATTTTTACAAAAACAAATGAATCAAATAAAAGAAGACGAAATGACTGTTCAAAAAATAGAAGATTGGTTACAAAAACAAGTTGTGAATCTTGTTGAGAAGAACCATTCGAAAATCGGTAAGCTTGTACAAGAAAACCTGGATAAGTTAGATGATAAAACATTAATCGAAATGATTGAAAATAATGTCGGTAAAGATTTGCAGTGGATCCGTGTGAACGGTGCTGTGTGTGGATTTATGATTGGATTAATTTTAGAAGGAATTAAAGCGATTATATAAGAAAAACCTTCCACAATTGTGGAAGGTTTTTCTTATTTTTCGATAACGCTCATATTCAAATTATAAGCTTTCTCAATATTTAACTTGTACGTCCCATTTCCAGTTTTAATCGAATTTTTATACCAATGTTCTTGCTCGTTTAATTCTGGATGTTCTTCTGAAGAATTATTTTCTTTTTTCGTTAAATCTTCTACTTGCTCCCAAGGTGTGTTTCCGTGTGTTTCTTTTTGATTTGTTATTGCTGTTAAAGAAACATCACTTTCTTTAGCTAAATGAACAGATACACTTGAGTTGTTTTGTACAAACCAATTATTTTGTAATTGGCCAGGATAAAGAGATAGCTCGTTATTTGAAGCGCGAATTTCCACATTTTTATTTTGCGGAAGAACAAGCGTTGGTTTCACCTGTGGTGCTGAGTTAAATAACGTATGCTGAACAGGTAATGATTTTAAAGCGATGTACATCGTTTCTCCAGCCGTTTGAACCGAAAGGAAATCATCTCGTTTTAAATTGAGTTTTTCATTTGCTTTCGTCGTCATTTCATAAGTTCCCAAAAGATGAATTTGATTTGTATTATTTCCCTCTATCGTTAGAGGTTGATGTCCCGCATCTACTACGATTTTTTTGATAGATTCAGGTATATCAAATTGTCCGTCTGGAATATTACTCGTTTGCCTCGTTGTGTTAATAGAATGACGAACTTCTTCTAGTAATCCAGTTGATAATAAACAGTAAAAAGCAATTCCGACACTTCCTAAAACACCGATAAAGAAAATACTAAAAATATCATATTTAATAAATGATTGTTCCTTCTTAGAAAATAGAAGGTATAGTAAAACTTCAGCTCCAAGTATGATAAGTAAAACTGGCCACCATGCAGTTAATGTATCTAATACTTGAATTCCTTTTACGACTGAAAATAGTAAAAAGCATCCTAACGATATAATAGAAAGCCCCATTGAGAATGTTCCAACACGCCAAGTCCTCATTCGCTTGTCCCACCTTTGTTTTCTTTATTTCCAAGTAACAATTTAAAGCCGCCGCCAATTAAAAGGAGCGCAACGATAGATGTCTGGAAATAGCGATAATATAGTTCACTAAGATGAATATTAAATATAGTTACAAAATAATCATTCAAAATAGGAAGGACTGTTTGATTTAATAAATAATAACCACCGAGCGTAATTAATCCGATACCAATCCATCTTTGATGATTTATAAAATAATCGATAATGGGTTCGTCTTGTACTCGTTCTTTTCCGTATTTTGCTGTTTGCTGTAACGCATCAAAAAAGCTATAGAACCAAATGATTGGTACTAAAAATAAAAACGCAGAAAGTCTTAATAAGTCGAGTAAATAAATAGATAGTAAAAAGGCTGCCATAAGCTGAAGACCACGGCGTTGTAAACCTAAATACATATGACCTGCTCCAGGGAACATCGCTAAAATAGAAGCAAATGTTTTACTTTTCTTTCCTTGCTCTCGATGTTCTTCAAAATCTTCGAAAATAGTACGGTCAATTAATTGCTCGTCGCGTTCTTTTTTCTGTAGTTGCTGAACAACATCAAAGAAATTATAAATCCATAAAACAGGTAACGTAATAAGAAAGATAAGGAAACTTCCTTGAGATGTTAATAATGTTACAAATATAATCATGCTGCCTAAGCCAGCGCAAGCGACTAAAAACGTAAGACCGCGTTGCATAAGTCCTAATTGGAAATGGCCAAGTCCAGGGATGATGGATAGGAGAATGATATAAAATCGTTCGCTCTCTTTAGAAGAATTTATCAATTCTCCAGCTTCTTGTTTTTTCGTTTGTTTTATAATGGTGATAACTAAATCTAGTAAGTTAATTACCCATAGAACAGCTAGTAAAAATAGAGAAAGAAAAGCAATATCACGTCCTCTTACTACTATGGTACAGAATACTGCAAAGGAGAATAGAAATAAAGATCCTCCGCTATATAGAATAAACCGTCCTAGCTTTTTTAAGTATAAATGTCCAAGCCCAGGAATTAGCCCTAATACAAGTGCTAAAAAGGGGTTTTTATTCATGCTTTAAACCTCCGTCCTTTTTTGATGTATCTACCGATTTGTTTACAATTTGTTGTGAGATAGAAGACTCGTTATGTTTTGAAGATTTCTCGAAATTTGATGTCGCTGTAAAAATATATTGGAATAAACCACTTACCATAAAAATAATTGTAGCTGCAGTCGCAATTATGTAGTGAATAATTGTGCGTTTTAGTGAGTTTGTTTTTATATTTTCATTAGGTTGTAGCGTTTCAAAATTAATTTGCGTCATAACTTCGTTCGTAAATGAATCATCATTTATCATTGGAAGGTTTTCATGTTGTTCATCAATACTTTCCATATAAAGTGCTAAACAATGATCACATTCATAAAGGTGTTCTTCCATAGATTCACGTTCATTGTTTTCTATAAAATCTAATGTATAATTGCGCCAATCTTCTTTTGAATAATGCATCATAGAAACTCTTCCTCCTTCCAATGTTTTTTTATCCATTTTCTTGCCCGATACAGTTTCATTTCTACTGTTTTCACTTCGATGTTTTCTTGGAAAGCAATTTCTTGATAACTTTTTTCCTCTAAGTAATGCGCGAGAACAACGTCACGGTAATTTTCCGGAAGTTCTCTCAGTTTTTGAGCAATGAGTAATTTTTGCTCTTTCGTCAATAGTAAAGCTTCAATGTTATGAGAGGATTTTATATTTTCCTCTGTTTCTTTACATAAGGAGAGTTCTTCGTGTTCTCTAGCTTTCTTTCTCTTATAATCAATAGCGTGATTGGTGGCAATACGTGCCATCCACGTTTTTAATCCGCGAAATTGATAATTTGGGAGAGAGGTATGAATTTTTACGAATACTTCTTGTGTAACATCTTTAGCATCTTCTTCATGTCTTAAAATAGAAAAGATAACTTGAAAAATATAATGACGATATGTTTGTACAAGGATACGAAAAGCATGCTCGCTTCCTTGCTGTGCTTTTTCAATTAATTGTTTTTCCTCAATCGGTCTCTCCCTCCTTTTTGACGCATTCTATTATATAGACGTAAAGAATGATAAGTCACCCTACACATTTTATAAAAAAAGAATAATATATTTTTTGCAGGAGAGATAGATGAAAAAAGGTGTGAAAAAATGGTAAAGAGAAGTATATAATGAGCAAGTAGGAAATGTTACGGGAAGAAAGGATGTGAATGTTAGTAGGGGATGGTCCATACTAACAAACATGAAAATTAAAATATTAATAGCAGATGATAACTCTTTTATTAGAGAAGGCATGAAAATTATTTTAAATACATATGAAGAGTTTGAAGTTGTAGATACAGTAAATGATGGAAAAGAAGCAGTGGAGTATTGCAAAAAGAACGATGTTGATATCGCTCTATTAGATGTTCGCATGCCAAATATGAACGGGGTAGAGGCGACGAAATTCATTTGTGAAGAGACGAAAACAAAACCGCTTATTTTAACGACGTTTGATGATGATGAATATATTTTGGATGCAGTGAAGAACGGAGCGAAAGGTTATTTATTGAAAAATAATGATCCAGAGCGTATTCGTGATGCGATAAAAGGAGTATATAACGGCCAAACAGTTATGCAAGATGTAGTTCTCGATAAAATTAAGTCTAATTTAATGGAAAGTAAAGAGGAAGAATGTAAAATAGATAAGAGCCTTTTCACAGAAAGGGAGCTTAGTATTATCGCATTAATTGCAAAAGGTTTCTCAAATAAAGAAATTTCGAAACAGCTTTTTATATCTGAGGGAACAATTGCAAATTATATTACATCAGTTTTAGGGAAAACTGGACTTGAACATCGCACACAAATTGCGATTTATTACTTAACAGGGAAAGTAGATTAATGATATGGAATTTTGGTTAACTGTAAGTAAATTAATTGTCTTTTTATATATTGTATTTAGTTATATTTACGCAAATGTAGCAAATTTACCGTGGGTTATATTTACTTTACTTATTTACCTCTCTGTAAACGTAATGATTTCTATATTTAAAAAAGATACGTATAAAAAAATATTAATCTGTATGTCCATTGGCGTAGTTATGTTATTTACATGGAGGATTCATCCATTTTTTATTTTGTTTTTACCTTTGAACTTATACGAAATTATATTCTATTACATAGAAAAGAATTGGCCACGCTTTGTCGTTATGATGCTCCCAATTACGATTGCAGATGAAAGTATTCGAATGACTTATGGATTAATTGTTGCATTTTCTTTTCTCGTTTTAACTATTGCAGATCGATATATATCGCGTGTAGTAAAGCTTGAATCGCAAAATGATAAGATGCGGAAAGATATGCAACGACTTACGAAAAGTTTACATGAAAATAAAGAGTACATAAGACAATCTGAATACACATTTAAGCTAGAAGAGAGAAATCGGTTATCACAAGAAATTCATGATAAAATTGGCCACTCGATGACGGGTGCACTAATTCAAATGGAAGCAGCAAAGAGATTAATGGGGATAGATAAAGAAAAATCAGCGGAGTTATTACAAAATGCAATTCACATTTCAAAAGATGGAATTGAAAGTATTCGCATTACGTTAAAAAATATGAAGCCACCAACAGAGCAAATTGGCATTCATCGTATGAAATTATTCATAGAGGAATTTGCCGGTAAGAATGATATGAATATTCCTTTCGTGTACAAAGGGAACTTAGATATGATTTCTCCCATTCAGTGGAAAATTATCGGTGAGAATGTTACAGAAGCACTAACAAATGCAATGAAATATGCTGATGCGACAGTTATTTCTATAGATATTCATGTGCTTAACAAGATGGTTAAGGTGCAAGTGAAGGATAACGGAAAAGGGGTAGCTCTTGTTAAAAAAGGTCTCGGTATTATGGGGATGGAGGAGCGAACGGCGTCTGTAAACGGAAAAATTATTGTAGATGGGACAAGTGGTTTTTCAGTAACGATGTTGTTGCCAATATAAAGAGAATGGTACGAGGATGAACCATCTCATATGAAAAAAGTGAATATTCTCATGTGAAAAGAATGAACTTCTGCACTGAGCAGGTTCATTCTTTTTGTTTATACTAAAAGCAGAGAAACCGAAATAGGGGTGAAAATGATGAATACATTAGAAATTAAAAATTTAACGAAAAAATTTGGTGATTTCATCGCAGTTGATAATATGTCTTTATCTATTAAAGAAGGAGAAATATTTGGCTTTTTAGGATCAAATGGTGCTGGTAAGAGTACAACGATAAATATGATTGCTGGTTTGTTAAGAAGTAATGAAGGTGAAATTAGCATACTAGGAAAAAATATAAAGAAACATAATCGATTTGCGAAAATGAATATCGGTATTGTTCCGCAAGATATTGCGATTTATGAAGAGCTAACTGCCTATGAAAATGTGAAATTTTTTGCTGGATTGTACGGATTACGAGGAGCCGAATTAAAAGCTAGGGTAGAGGAAGCTCTTCAATTTGTAGGACTTAGTGATAAACAGAAAAGCTATCCGAAGAACTTTTCTGGTGGTATGAAAAGGAGATTGAATATTGCTTGTGCAATTGCACATAGACCGAAGTTAATTATTATGGATGAACCGACAGTTGGAATTGATCCACAGTCAAGAAACTACATTTTGCAGTCAGTACGTAAATTAAATGAAATGGGAAGTACAATTATTTATACGAGTCACTACATGGAAGAGGTAGAAGAGATTTGTACGAAAATAGCGATAGTAGATCACGGTAAAGTAATTGCAGAAGGAACGAAAGAACAGTTAAAAGCGATTATTACTGATACGAAAGATATTTGGATTGAAGTGAAGTCAGTAGAAAATTTAGATGTAGAAAAGTTAAAAGAGATCAACGGTGTGAAAGCAGTTCAAATTGAAGAAAACGTAATTAAAGTGAATTCTGATGCGGGATTAAATAATTTAAATAAAATCATTCAACACTGTATCAATCATGATATTGAAATTCGTTCATTAGAGGAGCAGGCTCCCAACTTAGAAACAGTATTCCTTACATTGACGGGAAGAAACTTACGAGATAAATAAAAAGTAAATGAAGAAAAGGTAAAGGGAGGTTCATCAATTGAACATCTTCAATATTGCAATTATGCATATTAAAAGAGATTTCAGAGACGTAAGAACTTTAGTTTTTATGTTAGCATTTCCGATTGTACTTATGCTTGTGTTAGGAACAGCGTTAAGTAATGCATTTAATAGCGATAGTCAATCGATTAAGGATATACAAGTGCTATATAAAGATGAAGCGAGTAGCACGTTTTCTCAATCATTTGAAGCATTTACGAAAGAAGTGGATAAATCAGGTATTCATTTTAAAAAAGCTTCCAGCAGTATAGATGGGAAAGAAGAAGTGAAGCAAAATAAATATGCTGCTTATGTAGAGTTAAATAAAGATGGTGCAAAATTTTATGGAAGTGACAAAAGTAGTATTGAGGGAAGTATTGTGGAAGGAATGCTTACAACATTTGTTGATAAGTACAATGTAGCGGTCGAAGTTGCAAAAGTAAATCCTACTAAGGTTAGTACGGTTATTTCAAACGGAAATCATAATGATTATATAAAAGAAACATCCTTACAAGCTGCGAAAAAACCAGGTTCTATGGATTACTATGCGGTTGTAATGACAACGATGATTGCACTATATGCTGCGATGGGGGCGAGTTCTTTAATTCGAGGAGAACGAATACGTAAAACAGGAGATCGTCTCATTGCTGCACCTATAAGTAAAGCTGAAATATTCATTGGAAAAGTACTTGGTAGCCTAGTAGCAAATGCCCTGTGCATATTACTCGTCATGTTATTTAGTAAATTTGTTTTTCAAGCGAATTGGGGCGACCATCTTGGAATCATATTTCTTATTTTATTAACACAAGTTTTTCTAGCAATTAGCTTCGGTTTAGGAATCGGATATATTACGAAAACAGCTGAAGCGTCTAGGGCAATTATTATGGTTGTTGTGCAATTGGCTTCTATTTTTGGTGGTGCATATTTCGTAGTAGAAGAAAATTTCGTTACGAATTTATCACCATTAACGTGGGCAAATACAGCTGTTATGAAAATTATTTATGCGAATGATGTAGGGGCAGCGCTACCAGTCATTTCTTTAAACCTTGGAATATCAGCACTCTTTTTATTAATTGCAATTATTGCATTACGTAGACGGGAGGGGCTATAGTATGAAGGATATTTTATGGCTCATACAAAAAACGTTATCTGTGCTTTTGAAAAATAAAAAAAGTTTACTCATTATAATTAGCTTGCCGATAATAGGGACGCTCATTTCCTTCTCGATATACGGAAATGCAGGGCAAGGAACGTTAAATATTGGGATTGTAAATAAAGAAAATGAGCCGATAGCAAATGATACGATAAAGTTTTTAGAAGGATTAAATCATGTGAATGTGAGTAAGGTTAAGGAGTCTGAAGTAGAAGATAAACTCACTTCCAAAAAACTTGATGGAGTTATTACGTTAGATTCTGGGTTTTCAAAAAGTGTTCGAGAAGGGAAACCAGATCATATTGAAATTTCATCGATTAAAGGTGATCAAGTAACAGGATTTATAAAAACATATTTATATAATTATATTGATAATATAGCAGCTATTAGTAAAGTAGCAGGAACAGATCAAAGTATATTTGATAATATGTACGCAGGATATCAAAAAGGTTCATTTAAAATGAAAACTGAGACGCTAGAAGATACTTCGAAAAATAAAGATATGACAAATCAAACGATGGGTTACCTTATTATGTTTATGCTGTTTTCAGCAGCGAACTTATCAGGTCATATTTTAAAAGAAAAAGAGAATAGAACGTACTTTAGACTATTATCAACGCCGATAGATGGGAAGAAATTCATATTATCTAATGTCGGGGTAAATATGATAATACTAACAGTACAAATTTTGATTACAATCCTATTCCTAACGAATGTTTTTCATACGAATATCAATATGCCTTTCATAGTGATGATGGGCGTACTAATGCTATTTGCATTAATCGCAATTGGAATATCATTAGTCCTTGTAGCTTTTTCGAAAAACTCAGCATCGGCAAATGCGATGCAAAACATGGTCATTGTACCAACATGCTTACTTGCTGGATGTTATTTCCCATATGACATTATGCCAAATGCAGTACAAAAAGTAGCTAATTTTCTTCCGCAGCGCTGGTTGTTAGATACAGTATCAAAACTACAACAAGGAATACCGTTCTCGGAGTTGTATTTAAACATTTTAATTTTATTTGCCTTTGCAATTGCGTTCTTCTTAATTGCGATTTATAAGTTTGGAAGAAATAATGATGCGAGGAATTTTGTTTAATGTGAAAAGGTGTGGCTTAATGCCATACCTTTTTTGTTTGTAATTTAGAGTATCTTTTGTAATATAGGAATGCTTTTGTAGAGCACTTCGTTATGTGAAGCATGCACAACATATTTATTTCCCTCTAGAAGAAAAACGCTATGTAAAACAGCGTTACCGTCACCATGTTTTGTAAGTAAATCACCGACGACTTTGCCGTCTGTCCATTTCAGGTTGGAGTGTGAAGGGATAACTTGTAAATATTGAATTGTTTCCTCTTCATCTCCGGCAATGAGTGTAGTTTCAATATTTCTTTTTTGTATAATAAATCTATTTTCATTTAATGTATCGAGGAAAGGGTTTTTCGTTTGCATATTACTATAAGGAAGAAATATAAGAGAAGAGTCAGATCTTATAAATAAATAATTTCCGTAATCTTTACAAGGAATAACATCTTGTAATCCTGGAAAGTAAAGATGTATCGCCTCAACCTTATTCATTTTATGTAAGATGCTTAAGTAACGAATATATTGTTCCATATAAAAATGAACGATATTTATTTTAGAAGAGGCATGGATAGGGAGACTACCTCCAGTCCAATAACTATAATTTGGTGGAGATCCAGCGTTTGGTGTGCAGAGTATTATAAGTTGATTCACATCATTTTTATATGTTTCACTTTGAACGTAAGAACGTCCAAGAAGCCCACCCATACTATGACACATTAGATTTAGTTTATCGCACCCTGTAATTTTTTTAGCATAGGCAATCGTTTGTAATAAATATTTTTGTGTAGAAAAAACAATGCGCTGCCGCCAGTCATAAAAACAGATGAACAAGTCTTTATTTCGTTCGTACCCCATACTTTCTAACATCATGATGAATGGTTCGTAAACAAATGCAGAAAGTCCAAAACTCCAATCACCAGTACCTGGAATAATAATATTACTCATTGAACCGAAAAGACCTGGGATAAAAACAATAGGGATTTTTCCTCTTTTCATATTTCTCTCTCCTTTAATCGTTTGGTATCAATAGAAATACATTTCGTATGAAAACATATTTAAATGAAACACTACAGAGTAGAAAGTAATTTGATCGGAAGGAAATCAAAATGATTAAAAAAATATTGCGAGTTACTTCTATTATTATTGCTATTTTTGTTTTTATTTTAATTTGGATGCATATCGATGTTACCTTAGGTAGGAAAATGGAAGCTGGGAAAAACATGCCGACAGAGTATGCATCTCACTATAGTGACTTTCAATTATATGTAGAAGGAAAATCATTATATGAGCAGCTATTTGAAGATATAAAAAAAGCGAAAAGCTCCATCTACACTTATTTCTTCATTTTGTCGGATGATAAAAGTAGCCATACTTTTTTAAACTTATTAAAAGAGAAGGCAAAAGAAGGAGTAAACGTTTATTTATCAGTTGATCGCATTAATGATTTATCATTTGAAAGGAAGATGATAAATGAATTGCGGGAAAGTGGTGTACATTTTACATATAGTAGAAAACCTGCATTGCCATTCGGATTTTATTCACTTCATCATCGGAATCATCGCCGTATTACGACAATTGATGGAGAAATTGGCTATACAGGCGGATTTAATATAGGAGATGAGTACTTAGGGAAAGATAAGCGATTTGGATATTGGCGTGATTATCATGTGCGGCTTAAAGGAGAAGGAGCAAAAGATTTAGAACAGCAATTCGCTTTAGATTGGAAACGAGATACGAAAGAAGAGATAAAGAGGAGTACGAATAACGCTAGTAAAGGGAATACATTACATACTATGACTAGTTACAATGGGCATTACGTCGCTGAAACATATATACAGTTAATAAAGCAAGCGAAGCATTCAATCGTCATTACAACACCTTATTTTATAGCGAAAAATAAAGAATTAATGAATGCTTTAATTGAAGCGCAAAAACGTGGTGTTACAGTAAAAATACTTTGGTCATATAAACCAGATATCCCCCTTATTAAAGAGGCGGCATATCCGTACATACGTCAAGCTGTTAATAACGGGATTACGGTATATGGTTATAAAAAAGGGATGTTTCATGGAAAGTTAATGCTAATTGATAATGAGTTAACTGTTATAGGTACAACAAACTTTACTGCCCGTAGCTTCTATATAAATGATGAGATGAATTTGTATATTCATGGCGGGACTATCGTATCGGACGTGAATAAAGCATTAACAGAGGATTTTCGTGATTCAAAAGAAATGACGAAAGAGTTTTTTGAGAAGTTATCTTTTTGGGAACGTTGTAAGGAAAAAGTGGCGGGATTGGTTGATTTTTATTTGTAACGATGAATTAGGAAATGGTGCCTACAAAAGGCACCATTTTTGGTGGGAAATCATTATTTCTCATGCACCAGCATCGTAACATCATCATTGATCAATGTCCCCACATGTTCGCCTAAACATATTTTCTTCATGACTCCAGGCTCATCAAAGTTAAAGACGTGTGCTGGTAAATTGTAGTCCCGGGCAAGCAGTAATGCCGCTTGATCCATAACTTGTATATTTTGTCTAACGACATCATTATAGTTTAGTTTGCTGTACATTTTTGCTGATTTATTATACTTTGGATCACTTGTAAAGACGCCATCGACACCTTGTTTTGCGACTAATATGGCATCACTATTCATCTCAATGGCTCTTTGTACGCTTGGATAATCTGTCGTCACGAACGGTTGCCCGTTTCCGCCTCCAAAGATAACGATATAACCGTTATCTAAATGGTGGACTGCACGCAAGCGAATGTATGGTTCAGCTACTGCATTAAATGGAATGGAAGTCATAACGCGTACTTCTCTATTTGTTTTACTTGTTAAAACACCGCGAAGCATTAAGCTGTTAATGATTGTACCTAACGTACCGATATTATCAGCTTCTACGCGATCGATTCCCCATTCTTCAGCTAGATGCCCCCTAAAAATGTTACCGCCACCGATGACGATGGATACTTCGATACCTAAATCAACAATGGATAAAATTTCGTTTGCGATATGTTCTAATCGTTTGGAGTTAAAGCTATTTCCAGTTTGATCGGCAAGTGCACCGCCGCTTAATTTAATTAAGACACGTTTATATGGTCTCATAACAATTCCCCCTATATAGATCGCAATAAAAAAGGAACAAAGGCGAATGCCTTTGTTCCTTTTTAAGAAAATGAAAAAGAAAAGAAGAAGATAGGACGAATTGCTTTGTATAGTTTTTCATAACATCCACTCCTTTTCATTTTGATTTGTTGTAAGTATATATCTTTTTGATTATACGAAACAATCTGATTACTTATCAAGTTTATTTTATCGTTTTTTAACAAAATGGTGTCAATGAAAAAAAGAAGAAAAATATTCGAATTTTTTGTGACAAACTTGTAGGTTTTTGTATGATTTTGTAGGTTCGCTTATAAGATGTGTGAGTAGCTTTTATAAATTCAAATTGAAAGCGTTCGCATGAAGGGGATGAACATAAATGAAAAAATTCGGATTGGCAACACAAATTTTTGTCGCGCTTGTTTTAGGGATTGTAGTAGGGGCAGTCTTTTATGGCAATAAAACGGCGATTTCTTATATCACACCAATTGGGGATATATTTATTCACTTAATTAAGATGATTGTAGTACCAATTGTTATTTCAGCATTAATTGTTGCAGTAGCTGGTGTAGGAGATATGAAAAAGCTTGGGAAACTGGGCGGTAAGACAATTCTTTATTTCGAAATTATTACGACGATTGCTATTTTAATGGGATTACTTGCAGCGAATATATTCCAACCAGGTACTGGTGTTGATATGAGTAATTTACAGCAAAGTGATATTTCTTCTTATAAACAAACAGCAGATGCAACGGAGAAGAAAGGTTTTGCTGAGACAATTGTTCACATTGTACCAAAAAACGTATTTGAATCGATTGCACAAGGTGACCTATTACCGATTATATTCTTCTCAGTATTATTCGGCTTAGGAGTTGCGGCAATTGGGGAAAAAGGAAAGCCTGTTTTTAACTTCTTTGAAGGTGTACTCGAAGCAATGTTTTGGGTTACAAATCAAGTTATGAAATTTGCACCATTTGGTGTATTCGCATTAATTGCCGTTACGGTTGCAAAATTTGGTGTAGCAACATTACTTCCGCTAGGAAAACTAGTGCTAGCTGTATACGTAACTGTTATACTATTCGTTGTGATTGTATTAGGTATTAATGCACGAATGGTTGGAGTAAACATTTTTACATTAATAAAAATTTTAAAAGAAGAACTGATTCTTTCGTTTACGACAGCAAGTTCAGAAGCTGTTTTACCTAATATAATGAGAAAAATGGAAGAGTTCGGTTGTCCAAAGGCAGTTGCCTCTTTCGTAATTCCGACAGGTTATACATTTAACTTGACTGGATCGGCTATTTATCAAGCGTTAGCGGCATTGTTTGTTGCACAAATGTACGGTGTGCACATGTCACTAACGGAGCAAATAACGTTATTATTCGTTCTCATGTTAACATCCAAAGGTATGGCGGGAGTTCCAGGTGCATCGTTCGTTGTTGTATTAGCAACGTTAGGTTCAATGGGGCTACCACTAGAAGGTATCGCGTTAATTGCGGGAATTGACCGCATTTTAGATATGATTCGCTCATCTGTCAATGTATTAGGAAATGCATTAGCGGCCATTGTTATGTCGAAGTGGGAAGGCGAATTCGATAATGAGAAAGCAAAACAATATGTAGAAACAGTCAAAGAAACAAAAGCAGCATAAGAAATCGTTAAGGAGTGAATAATCATGGCAACATTAACTGAAGTTAAAAATGGTGTTCGAATTGAAAAAGATTTTTTAGGTGAAAAAGAAGTACCAAACTATGCATACTATGGCGTACAAACAATGCGTGCAGTTGAAAACTTCCCAATTACAGGATACAAAATCCATGAAGGTTTAATTAGAGCATTCGCAATTGTAAAAAAAGCAGCAGCACTTGCTAATACAGATGTAGGAAGATTGGAATTGAACAAGGGTGGCGTGATCGCAGAAGCTGCTCAAGAGATTCTTGATGGAAAATGGCATGATCATTTCATCGTAGATCCAATTCAAGGCGGAGCAGGTACTTCAATGAACATGAATGCAAATGAAGTCATTGCCAATCGTGCTCTTGAATTATTAGGAATGGAAAAGGGAGACTATCACTATATTAGTCCAAATAGTCATGTAAACATGGCGCAATCAACAAATGATGCATTCCCAACGGCGATTCATATCGCAACGTTAAATGCATTAGAAGGCTTATTACAAACGATGGGTTATATGCATGATGTATTTGAATTAAAAGCAGAACAATTTGACCATGTTATTAAAATGGGTCGTACACATTTACAAGATGCTGTGCCAATTCGTCTTGGACAAGAGTTTAAAGCATACTCTCGCGTACTTGAACGTGATATGAAACGAATTCAACAATCGCGTCAACATTTATATGAAGTAAATATGGGGGCAACTGCAGTTGGCACAGGCTTAAATGCAGATCCAGAATATATTGAAGCAGTTGTAAAACATTTAGCTGCAATCAGTGAATTACCGCTTGTTGGTGCAGAAGATTTAGTAGATGCGACACAAAATACGGATGCTTATACTGAAGTATCTGCAGCACTTAAAGTATGTATGATGAATATGTCTAAAATTGCGAATGACCTTCGCTTAATGGCATCAGGTCCACGTGTTGGTTTAGCAGAAATTATGTTACCAGCTCGTCAACCAGGTTCATCTATTATGCCAGGGAAAGTAAACCCTGTTATGCCAGAAGTTATTAATCAAATTGCGTTCCAAGTAATTGGTAATGACCATACAATTTGCCTTGCTTCAGAAGCAGGACAATTAGAATTAAACGTTATGGAACCAGTACTTGTTTTCAACTTACTGCAATCAATTAGCATTATGAATAACGGTTTCCGTGCCTTTACAGATAATTGCTTAAAAGGAATTGAAGCGAATGAAGATCGCTTAAAAGAGTATGTTGAGAAAAGTGTAGGAATTATTACAGCCGTGAACCCTCATATCGGTTATGAAGCTGCAGCTCGCGTTGCGAAAGAAGCAATCGCGACAGGGCAATCCGTTCGAGAACTTTGTGTTAAAAATGGTGTACTGTCACAAGAAGACTTAGAGTTAATTCTAGATCCATTCGAAATGACACATCCGGGGATTGCAGGAGCAACTCTTTTAAAGAAAAATTAAAAGAAGAGGGGGGACAAGCCCCTCTTTTTTGTTTACAATATAGAAATGCTATATATGAATAGAGGTAGGGATGTTATGAGCAAGTTTACAGTAGCTTCTAATGGTGCATTAGAAACAACATTAAGAGGAGCAGAAGTATTATCAACACCACTTTTAAATAAAGGGGTAGCTTTCACACAAAATGAAAGAGAAGAGTTAGGTTTAAAAGGG
Source organism: Bacillus sp. FG16 (assembly GCF_057809515.1). NCBI lineage: Bacteria > Bacillati > Bacillota > Bacilli > Caryophanales > Bacillaceae > Bacillus > Bacillus sp. FG16. Next base: position 55,268 of record NZ_JBMDKC010000011.1, on the reverse strand, counting down.
GTATTACCGCCAGCGGTTTTAACGTTAGAAGAACAGGCACGCCGAGCATACGAACAATTTAGTTCTCAGCCGGATGATTTATTAAAGAATGTATACTTAACTGCGTTACATGATCGAAATGAAGTATTATTTTATCGTATATTAACAGATCATTTACGTGAAATGTTACCGATTGTATATACACCAACTGTCGGTGTAGCAATTCAAAGATATAGTCATGAATATCGTAAACCACGTGGTGTTTATTTATCGATTAACGATCCATCAGGTATTGAAGAAGCATTCACCAATATTGGTGCAACAGCTGAGAACATTGATTTAGTCGTTGTAACAGATGGAGAAGGCATATTAGGAATTGGTGACTGGGGCGTTGGTGGTATTAACATTGCAATCGGAAAATTAGCTGTTTATACGGCAGCAGTTGGAATCGATCCTAGCCGCGTATTACCGGTAATTTTAGATGTAGGTACAAACCGTGAGGAACTATTAAACAATCCATTTTATATTGGAAATCGTCATCCTCGTATAACAGGTGAAGCTTACGATGAATTTATTGATACGTTTGTACAAGCAGTAAATAAACAATTCCCGAAAGCACTTTTACATTGGGAAGACTTTAGCTCTCGTAACGCACGAAAAATTTTAGATAAATACCGTCATGACGTTTGTACGTTTAATGATGATATTCAAGGTACAGGTGCAGTTTCACTTGCCGCAGTATTATCGGCAGTGAAAGCTTCTGGTGTACCATTAAGTGAACACCGCGTTGTTGTATTTGGTGCTGGTACGGCTGGAATCGGTATCGCAGATCAAGTTAGAGATGCGATGGTCCGCGTAGGCGTATCTGAAGAAGAATCATATAAGCGTTTCTGGTGTATTGATCGTAACGGGTTAGTTACAGATAATATGGAAGATCTTCTTGATTTCCAAATTCCGTACGCAAGACAAGAAGCGGAAGTAAGTGAGTGGAAGCAAAATGATGTGATCGGACTTGCTGAAGTTGTGAAACATGTAAAACCGACAATTTTAATTGGTACATCAACTGTTGCAGGCGCATTTAAAGAAGAGATTATTAAAGAAATGGCTTCTCACGTAGAAAGACCAATCATTTTACCAATGTCGAATCCAACACCGCTTGCTGAAGCAAAACCAGCAGATGTAATCGAGTGGACAGAAGGAAGAGCGTTAGTTGCAACAGGAAGTCCATTTGAACCAGTTACATATAACGGTGTAACGTATGTGATTGGACAATCAAATAATGCACTTATTTTCCCGGGGCTTGGTCTTGGAACAATTGTAGTACGTGCAAGCATTATGACAGATGGAATGTTCGCAGCAGCTGCTGAAGCAGTTGCAAGTATGGTAGATACAAGTCAGCCAGGAGCACCTATTTTACCAGAGGTCGAAGAATTACGTAATATCTCAGAAATGGTTGCAATTGAAGTAGCGAAAGTTGCAGTTGCAGAAGGTGTTGCAAGAGTGAACTTAAGTGATAACGATATCAAGATGGCAGTGAAAGAAGCAATGTGGAAGCCAGAGTATCGCCAAATAAAAGCGGTAGAAAAGGTTAGAATATAGAAACGAAGCCCGTTTATAACAATAAGCGGGCTTTCGCTTTTACTACTGAAAAAAGTATAGGAAGTGGCACCTTTGAATTGGAATCAATTATGGAAGAAAGATATGTCCCTTTTAATTATATTAATGGTCGTTGTTCCGATTGCTGGGGAGCTGAACTTTCATCCCTTTAATGATACGTTTCGAGTTAGCTTCGGTACACCGCTATTCTTCTTTTTATTATTATTTTTAAGAAGAGTACCAGCAGGAGTTGCAGGTATTCTTGTTGGTATATCTGTAGTCTTATTCCGAGTATGTCTTGACTGGATTATGCAAGGTTCATTTTATATGACAGAATCATTTTATTTGCGTTATCCTGTGTTCTTCTATTATTTTATTTATGGCAGTCTTTTTTCGCTTTGCAGGGTAAATAAGTTCCATCAGAAACCAATCATTATTGGATGCCTTGGAATTTCAATTGAAATTGTTGCAAGTATGTCAGAACTTGCGTTTTATCACATGTTAGTACTCGGTACAACAATAACGATTTCTGAAGTAAATAAACTTATTATTATTGCTATTTTTCGTAGTTTCTTTGCACTTGGTTTTTTAAATATGATGAATTTATATGAAACGAAATTAAAAGAATCGCAAGTTCGAAAAGAAAATGAAAATATGTTAATGCATCTTTCTAATTTATATGTGGAATCTGTTCATTTGAAAAAGACGTTACAAAATGCGGAGTTAATTACACAAGAAGCATATCAACTATATCGAAATTTACAAGTAAGCGCTGATTCAAATAGTAAAACAGCATTGAAAATAGCAGGGGAAGTGCATGAAATAAAAAAGGATAATCAAAGGATATTTGCAGGATTATCTAAACTGTTATTAGATAAAAATGTGGCTGAATATGTAGAAGGACATGAGTTAGCAGAGATGATTGTTAGAATAAATGAGAAGTATGCTGAAATGCTAGAAAAGGATATACGTTTTTCTAAACATATAGAAGGTGAGCATGCTGCATACCATGTGTATACAGTGCTATCAATTTTTAATAACTTAGTTGCGAATGCTGTTGAAGCAATTGAAGATAAAGGTTTCGTTATTATTAAGCTATATAAAAGAAATCAGCATATATTTTTTGAAGTAATTGACGATGGGCCTGGTATTACACAAAAGTATAAGAAATTAGTATTTAAGCCAGGATTTACTTCCAAGTATGATCAAACGGGAACACCGTCAACTGGTATTGGGCTTTCTTACATAAATGAAATGGTAACAGAGCTAGGCGGAGAAGTGAAATTAGAAGACCGAGAAAATAAAAGAGGATGTAAGTTTATCGTTTGTTTACCGGAGGATAGTTTAAAGCGGGAAGGGGAATAGATTTGTTTTATTATATCGTAGACGATGATGAAGTTTTTCGTTCGATGCTTTCGCAAATTATTGAAGATGGAGATCTTGGAGAAGTAATTGGTGAGGCGGATGACGGAGCTTTTATTGAAGCCGATCAACTAAATTTTAAAAAAGTAGATATTTTATTTATTGATTTGTTGATGCCGATGAGGGACGGAATTGAAACAGTTCGTCACATTGCATCAACTTTTACGGGGAAAATCATTATGATTTCTCAGGTGGAATCGAAGCAGCTTATAGGTGAGGCATATACACTTGGTGTAGAATATTATATTACAAAACCATTAAATAAAATCGAAGTTGTATCTGTTGTACGCAAAGTGATGGAGCGTATTAGATTGGAGCGTTCTATACATGATATTCAAAAATCATTGAATAACGTGTTTCAGTGGGAAACACCGCAATTGCGTACTGAATCAGTGCAAGAAGGAAAAAAGATAGGGGATTTAGGGCGCTTTTTACTATCAGAACTCGGTATTGCGGGAGAGAATGGAAGTAAAGATTTACTTAGTATGCTGGAATATTTATATGGTCAAGAAAAGGCACAGGCATTTGAGTTTGGCTTTCCTGCGTTAAAAGAAATTTTTCATCATATTACGATAAGGAAATTAGGGGATATAGCTTTAGATGCGGATATTGATAAAGAGAAAAAAGCGTCTGAACAAAGAGTACGTCGAGCTATTTATCAGTCGTTAAATCATTTGGCTTCTTTAGGATTAACAGACTTTTCAAATCCAAAATTTGAAAGCTATGCTCCAAAATTTTTCGATTTCACTGTAGTTAGAAAACGGATGACAGAAATGACGAAAGATGAACTCGCACCTTCTGGTCATACGCGAATTAATACGAAGAAGTTTATTCAAGTGTTGTATTTTGAGGCGAAGAGGTTGATGGAGATAGAGTGAAAAAGATGCTTATAAATAAGCATCTTTTTTGTTAAATCAACATTTTATATTTTCTCGTGGAGCATGTAAAATGTTAAGTAAGAGAAAATGGTTTTATATTAAGGAAGTGTCAAAGCGATGAGTTTCACATTGAATAAATCGATTATTAAAGAAGTGTGCGGAGAGACCTCATATAAAAGAGGTGAAGCCTATTATAAATCAAATAAAGTGATAATAAATCATTATGATGAAAATAAAGAAATTTGCGAGGCGACAGTAAAAGGGAACGAGGATTTCCATGTTACAGTAGAAAAAGCTAAAAAGGGTGATGTTGTTGCGAAATGTAGTTGTCCTTCATTAGCGTCTTTTCAAACGTACTGTCAACATGTTGCAGCAGTATTAATACAAATAAACTATAATCAACAAACAGGTGGAATGAGTTCCGCTAGTAACAGAAGCGATCAATTGACAAGTGGTATGTTTCAGCTGTTTGCGGACAAACCACTGAGGCCAAAAAGTAAACAACACCGTTTTGATACACGTGAAATATTAGATGTTGAGTTTATATGTACACCAGTAGCTACGAGAAGTGGTGGGGCTCTACTTGGAATTCAATTGAAACTTGCCAAAGTGTATTTCATAAATCATATTAGAGAATTTCTTTCTAAGGTGGAGAAAAGAGAGTTTTTTCATTGTTCAAATGAATTTACATATACACCAGATGTACATAGTTTTAAACAAGAAACGGATGCAATTATTCAGCAGCTCATTAAAATGTATCATAACGAAAAAATGTATGAGGATGCGCTAGAAGTACATGCGAAACAAGATGAAAGTATGATATTTATACCACCAGCTTCATGGAAAGATATGCTCTCTTCACTTTCTAAAGTTGAATATGTACAGCTGAAACAAAATGAACAACTGTTTCAGGGATTACAAGTTTCAAAAGGTTTGTTGCCGTTACACTTTGAATTTACGAAGGGAAATAATGGCGGATTTACACTTCATATAGATGGTCTAAATCGTGTGCAAGTTATGGATATGTATAACAATGCACTTTATGATGGGAAATTATATCACTTACACATTGAAGATTGTATGCGACTTATTGAATTACAAAAGATGATGAGTCGCTCAAATAGTAATCAGTTTTATATTCCAGAAAGTAAGATGGAACATTTCGTCGCGAAAGTTGTACCAGGATTAATGAAACTCGGAACTGTACACATTGATGAAGTAATATCGGATCGTGTTGAAACACCTTCGCTAAAAGCGAAATTGTATTTAGACCGCGTGAAAAATCGCTTATTAGCAGGCCTTGAATTTCACTATGGGAACGTCATGATTAATCCGCTAGAAGAGGATGGACAGCCGTCTGTTTTTAATCGTGATGAGAAAAAAGAAAAAGAGATTTTAGACATTATGAGTGAAAGTGCCTTTGCAAAAACAGAAGGCGGTTACTTTATGCATAATGAAGAAGCTGAGTATAACTTTTTATATCACGTCGTGCCAACATTAAAAGGTTTAGTTGATATTTATGCGACGACAGCAATCAAATTGCGAATTAGTAAAGGGGATGCAGTTCCTCTTATTAGAGTGAGAAGAAAAGAAAGAATTGATTGGTTGTCATTTCGTTTTGATATAAAAGGAATACCAGAAGCAGAAATTAAAGGTGTATTAGCGGCTCTTGAAGAGAAACGTAAATATTATCGATTGGCGAACGGTTCGTTTTTGTCGCTAGAGAGTAAAGAGTTTAATGAAATTAATCAGTTTATAAAAGAATCAGGTATTCGGAAAGAATTTTTACATGGAGAAGAGGTAAATGTTCCGCTTATTCGGAGTGTAAAATGGATGAACGGACTTCATGAAGGTAATGTTTTAAGTTTGGATGATTCAGTTCAAGAGTTAGTAGAAAACATTCAAAACCCGAAAAAATTAAAGTTTGCTGTGCCAAATACTTTAAATGCAGAAATGAGAAAGTATCAAGTATACGGGTTCGAATGGATGAAAACACTTGCTCATTACCGTTTTGGCGGTATTTTAGCAGATGATATGGGACTTGGAAAAACGTTGCAAAGCATTGCTTTTATAGATTCTGTTTTGACTGAGATTCGAGAAAAGAAACTGCCAATATTAGTCGTTTCACCATCATCTCTTGTTTATAATTGGTTTAGTGAATTGAAAAAATTCGCCCCGCATATTAGAGCAGTTATTGCAGATGGAAACCAAGCAGAGCGCCGGAAAATTTTGAAAGATATAACGGAATTTGATGTCGTAATCACGTCATATCCATTACTGAGAAGAGATATAAGATTATATGCAAGACCATTTCATACACTATTTCTTGATGAAGCACAGGCGTTTAAAAACCCTACAACGCAAACGGCAAGAGCTGTGAAAACAATTCAAGCTGAATACCGTTTCGGACTAACTGGTACACCTGTAGAAAATTCATTAGAAGAGCTATGGTCTATCTTCCATGTCATCTTCCCGGAATTATTACCAGGAAGAAAAGAGTTCGGTGATTTAAGGCGTGAAGATATAGCGAAGCGAGTGAAACCATTCGTATTAAGACGATTAAAAGGGGACGTATTAAATGAGTTGCCAGAGAAAATAGAGCACTTACAATCATCGGAGTTATTACCCGATCAAAAGAGTCTCTATGCTGCTTATTTAGCGAAGTTAAGGGAAGAAACGTTAAAGCATTTAGACAAAGACACGTTACGTAAAAATAAAATTAGAATTTTAGCTGGTTTAACGAGATTGCGACAAATTTGTTGTCATCCCGCTTTATTTGTTGATGATTACAAAGGAAGTTCAGCTAAATTTGAACAATTGTTAGAGATTTTAGAGGAATGTAGAAGTGCAGGGAAGAGAATATTAATTTTTTCTCAATTTACGAAGATGCTTTCCATTATTGGTCGTGAGTTAAATCGACAAGCAATTCCATACTTTTATTTAGACGGGAGTACACCAGCGCAGGAACGTGTAGAGCTGTGCGATCGGTTTAACGAAGGAGAAGGAGATCTATTTCTCATTTCTTTAAAAGCTGGTGGTACCGGACTTAATTTAACTGGTGCAGATACAGTAATATTATATGATTTATGGTGGAATCCAGCTGTTGAACAACAAGCGGCCGATAGGGCGTATCGAATGGGACAAAAAAATACAGTGCAAGTTATAAAGCTAGTAGCTCAGGGAACAATTGAGGAGAAAATGCATGAACTGCAAGAAAGTAAGAAAAATTTAATCGCTGAAGTGATTGAGCCGGGAGAAGAGAAATTGTCCTCAATCACAGAGGAAGAAATTCGAGATATTTTAATGATTTAATATAAAAAAGCTATGCCTTCAAATTTATGAGTGCATAGCTTTTTTTGTTGTAATAATTATATTTTGTTTTGTACAAAGTAAAGAAATCAAATGTTATTTAAATTACTTCTTTGTACCTTTACTTTTGTATGGTTTGGCAGCTGCCTTTTTCTTTGCACTTGATTGCCAACGGTTCCATCCTTTACTTCCTGTACCTTGTCCTACACCTTTTTTCGGTTTTGCTTTCGTTTTACTCATATGATCACTCCGTTATATAAAAATCTTATTTGATAATAGTCAATGATTTAGAAAATACTCTTTATAAATGACTATGATTGCTTTAAGTAAAAATAAACTGCTTGAATGCTATAGTATATCATGAAATTGCAAGTAAACTGAAAGGAATTATAAAGAAAATGAAAATAATAAGAAATACTGCGGATTCTATATTCCGAACGATCACATTAATTGTTGTGTATACGTTAGTTTCGGTCAGTGAAACATTTTTTGGATTGACGAGGCAGAAAAAGTAAAGATGTTAAATTAACAACAATCAATAAAGCCGTAAAATAAAGAATTGAAAAACATTTTAAAACTTTTTGTTGACTTTCTTTATTTTTTGTATAGAATAATCATTAATAAAATGTTTCAGAGATGTGACAACAAAACGACTATGAAAGGACGAGTAGTAGTAGGACGTAGTTTAAGCGAGTCAGGGGTGGTGTGAGCCTGATACGAAGCCTATTATGAAGAACCTCCTGGAGTTGCTAACCGAAATCCTTTATAGGAAAGTAGACTTAGCCGGGAACTTCGCCGTTACAAGAAGAACAGTATCGAGATATTTCATCTCCGTATTGTATAAGTGAGCAACCTCTGTTGCTAATTTGGGTGGTACCGCGGAACCAAAGCCTTTCGTCCCAGTTTTTTGGGAAAGAAGGGCTTTTTTTGTTGGCTTCTTTTCACAACATCCAAACATTTTAGGAGGAAACCACCATGTATCAATCATTAATGACAGTAAGAGAGACTCAAATCGCAATTAAGGAAGTTAAAACATTTTTCGAGGACCAATTAGCAAAACGCCTTGAACTATTCCGCGTATCTGCACCATTATTCGTAACGAAAAAATCAGGATTAAACGATCACCTAAACGGTGTAGAACGCCCAATTGAATTTGATATGTTACATTCAGGAGAAGAATTAGAAATTGTTCATTCACTAGCGAAATGGAAACGATTTGCATTACATGAATACGGATACGAAGCTGGTGAAGGTTTATATACAAACATGAACGCGATTCGTCGTGATGAAGAACTTGATGCAACACATTCCATTTACGTTGACCAATGGGATTGGGAAAAAATCGTTCAAAAAGAATGGCGTACTGTCGATTACTTACAAAAAACAGTACAAACAATTTATGGAATATTCAAAGATTTAGAAGATCACTTATTTGAAAAATATCCGTTCCTTGGAAAGTATTTACCAGAAGAGATTGTTTTCATTACTTCTCAAGAACTAGAAGATAAATATCCAGAATTAACACCGAAAGATCGTGAACACGCAATTGCAAAAGAACACGGTGCAGTCTTTATTATCGGAATTGGTGATGCACTTCGTTCAGGTGAAAAGCATGACGGACGCGCGGCTGATTATGACGATTGGAAATTAAACGGTGATATTTTATTCTGGCACCCAGTACTACAATCTTCATTTGAATTATCATCAATGGGAATTCGTGTTGATAGTAAATCACTTGATGAGCAGTTAACGAAAACTGGTGAAGACTTCAAACGTGAGTATGATTTCCATAAAGGTATATTAGAAGACGTACTACCATTAACAATCGGCGGTGGCATTGGACAATCAAGAATGTGCATGTACTTCTTACGTAAAGCACATATCGGTGAAGTTCAATCTTCTGTATGGCCTGACGATTTACGTGCAGCTTGTAAAAAAGAAAACATTCATCTGTTTTAATAGAAGTGAGGGAATAACTTAAATATAGAGCTATTCCCTCTTTTTTTAATTGTGTAAACGAATGGTTTACAGAGAGTTTTACTAATGGTTTCTTTCATTTATATCTCTTTTTATGTAATAATTTGTTAAAGGAGGGGACGTTATGAGCATAAGAGAACAGCTAAAAAAACTACGAGAATCAAAGGGGTTTTCGCAAGAGGATGTTGCTAAAAAGATTGGTGTGACAAGGCAAGCAGTATACAAATGGGAAAATGATAAAAGTTATCCTGATATTGATAATCTAATTTTACTAAGCGAAATGTACAATGTTACGCTTGATGAGTTAATAAAAGGGAAACAGAATATTAAAGAAAAAATACATATTGATGAAGAAGATGAGGATTTTGAAAAAGAGAATGAGTTTGGTTTTTATATTGGATTTGGTTTGTTAATTATGAGTGCGTTTATTGATTATGAAAAAGTACAGGTGGTTGTATTAGGAATGGCGTTATTCATGATGGTTTTTTACTCTGATGTTAAGAAAGTTATTTTGAATGAATATAGATCATTTTTTCAAGGGAAAGAGCGAAAAGATATATGTGATAAAAAGTGAGAAGAGTTAGTTATATTTCCTAGGAAAGGGTATAACGAATATTTTAATTGTTTTATAATGATTTTGGGATATTGGTAATATGAAAGCTATTTGGGTAGATCCTTGAAATCTATATGTAAAATGATAATAAAGTTATTTAATTTTAAAAGCTCAAACAAGCATAACCCCGTTCTAAAGTTAGGACGGGGTCAAAAATATAATAATAAAGTCGCTTAAGAGTCTACGTTTTATTCAATGATAGCGCCTTTTTACAAAACGTCACTTGCTTATTTATTACTGAGTTCTTCCGCTAAACCGATTAAAATTCCTTCGACTCCACGAATGTAGCAGAGACGATACGAGTCCTCGTACTGAATTACTTCGCCAACGAGCTCTGCACCATGCTTAGTGAGTCTGGATACCATTTCTTCAATATCTTGAACGGTGAACATGACGCGTAGATAACCGAGGGCGTTTACAGGAGCATTTCGGTGATCTGCTATAGTAGGAGGGGTGAGAAATCGCGAAAGTTCAATTCGACTGTGGCCATCTGGAGTGACCATCATAGCAATCTCTACGCACTGAGAGCCGAGTCCAGTTACGCGACCAGCCCATTCACCTTCGATAGTGGCTCGCCCTTCGAGGTTCAAGCCAATCTCCTCAAAGAAAGAGATTGCGTTATCAAGGGATTCTACAACGATGCTGACATTGTCCATTCGTAGTAATTTGTTTTTTGCCATATTCTTATCTCCTTATGTATAAAAGTTTATTATTTAATCATCCTCATAATTATACTACTAAGTAGTTACAAATTCCTTTCAGTCAAAAACACCTTGTCGTAGTATAGGAAAAGGTGACAAGGTGTTTTTTTATATGTCATATAGCATCTTGTTAACGAACAGCTTTTATTTAATAGGAAGGAAGTAGATTAATATGATTTTTTTATAAGTGTTACTGAGCATATCAAATTAGCTCATTTGCACTAAAGGCTCAATTTTCGCCATAAATGATTGATGCAGCGCCTCAACCCCTGTTACTAAATGAAGGCGGTCAATAACGACAGACACTTTAATTTCTGATGTACTTACCATTTTAATATGAATATCTTCTTCTTTTAAAGTAGTAAACATATTTGCAGCGACACCAGGGTTAGATACCATGCCAGATCCTACAATTGATACTTTTGCTAAGTGATTTTCATGTTCTACAGATTCGTAGTGAAGAGTTTCTTGATTTTGTTCCAAAACTTTTAAAGTTTCTCTTAAATCATTCGAGTGAATGGAGAAGGAGAGATGTACAGTTCCTTCATTTGTAATACTTTGAATGATGATATCTACATTAATGTGTGCTGCTGCTAATGTAGAGAAAACTGTTGAAAGCGATCCTTGTTCTAGTCCTTTAATTGTGACACGTGTAATGTTATCCTCAAATGCAATACCTTTAACGATTGATTGTTGTTCCATGTTACATTCTCCTTTTACAATTGTTCCGTTTTCTTGTTCCATACTTGAGCGAACTTCTAAAACTACGTTATGATTTTTAGCAAACTCAACAGCTCGCGGGTGTAATACGCCAGCACCAAGATTTGCAAGCTCTAACATTTCGTCATAAGAAATTTCGTCTAATTTGTAAGCATCTTTTACAACTCGTGGGTCCGTTGTATATACGCCTGTCACATCCGTATAAATATCACATTTTTTTGCTTTAAGTGCAGCGGCTAGTGCGACAGCAGTCGTATCAGAACCACCACGGCCAAGCGTTGTAATTTCATTTTCTACACTTATACCTTGGAAACCAGCTACGATAACAATCGTGCCTTCAGCAAGATAAGATTGAATACGATCTGTATGAATGTCAGTAATCCGTGCACTACTATGTACAGATTCTGTCGTAATACCAGCTTGCCACCCTGTTAATGAAATTGCATGATAGCCTTTTGCTTGCAGTGCCATTGTTAATAATGAAATAGTTACTTGTTCTCCTGTAGATAGAAGCATATCCATTTCACGTTTACTTGGATCTTCTGTAATAACGTTAGCGAGTGCGACAAGTTCATCCGTGCTTTTTCCCATTGCTGAAACGACAGAGACAACGCTATGACCTCGTTCATATTCTTCAATGATTAAATTTGCTACATGTTGAATGCGTTCGACGCTTCCGACAGAAGTGCCACCAAATTTTTGAACAATTGTTTCCATTACAAATTCCTTCTTTCGTCTATTTTTAAGAATAGATTAGGAAATATATAGATCCCAATACTCCTGTAGTTACCAGAAAGACAAACAAAAAACACCATCTCAAATAAGTGAGGATGGTGCTGTTACAGGAAAAGGGAAACAGAAAACGGAGCTAATAAAAAAACCGCCAAAAAAGGAATATCATAAAAAATGATATCTCTTTTTTGTAGATAGCTCTTCATACATACACGTCTGTACATATGACAGTTCTGTTTCTATTCGAAAACAGCCCCAATTGATAAATGCAGAGAAACTTATCAATTTCGGCAATACTTCCTTTCATCTAAGTTCATAGACATCTCTGTGTCTCCATTAGAATACTCATAAGTATCGCAACCTCTATCTCACGTTTTAGGCGAGAGTGTTTGATTTATGAAGTTGTTGGTAACATTTGTTTTATAATAATTTAAATTTTTCGGGGAATCAAGTGTTTTATATATATTTTTAAAATTCTTTCTTTTTACAGGGAAGTTTGTGAAAAATGTAGCAAAATAAATTCATTGCATGTACATTAAACTTATAGTGCATAGGAGGTGGGAGAATGAAAAGGAAACAGCCTATTTATGTTGCGACAAAAATGAAAACGAAGATGGAAAAATTATGGGGATATACGCAAGAACCAGATATACATACAGAGTGGGATGCTCGCTTTACTGAAATTTCGTATTTAGAGAAAAAAGAAGGAGAACCACAGAAGTTTTTGTATAAAACAAAGATTGGATTTGGGCTTGAAATAGCTGGAGAAGGGGAATCAATAGGTGAAATAAGAAAAGAAACTGGTGAAAGAATTTCCTCTTTAAAATTTTGGACGGATAATACATTATCTCTTATTCAAATAGGACGTGGTTATTGGAAGTATACGCCGAATAAAGAATACATCCATTTTGAGACACAATATGATTATGATACAAGATTTGGTCGTATAGGAAATGTAATAGATTCCTATATTTTTCGTCCGTTATTAGGTTGGGCGACGGCTTGGAGTTTTGATGCCTTAAAATTATGGTTAGAAAAGGGGCTTCATCCTAGGTTACTAATTAGAAGAACAATGACGTATTGGCTCGTATGTTTTTTATTTGCTTTTGTATGGATATATCAAGGGATAGTGCCAAAACTACTGTTTACTCATTCAGAAGAAGTAAAGATGCTTTCTGTATTAATCGGTTCAAATGAAAATAGTGTATATATACTTAAAATAATTGGGTGTTAGAAATAATTTTCGGTGTCGTATGGCTGTTGCCACTAACAAAACGAAAATTATTTATCCTGCATATTATTGTGTTATTGGTTCTAACGATAGCGGCAGGATTTACGAATATTGCAAGCTTTACAGGTCCGTTTAATCCGATTACATTAAATATTCTTCTAATGGGGTTATCAATTGTCGGTTATATAAATAGTTTCGATTTACCAAGCGCGAAAAATTGCAAGAGGACGAGAAAGGGATAAGTGTATGGCTAATATGTATGAACGATTATTAGGGGATATCTATAAAAATCTTCATCCTGAATTGCAGAAGCGTTATGCGATTACAGAAGAAAATAGTTTTACAGGGGAAGGAAAGATGGATGAAATTTACGGTGGTTCTTTTTTCGTAAAATTCATATTAAAAATTGCATCGAGGTTTCGAATGTTTTTCTCAGAACGAGGAGAGGAAATTCCATTTACGATACAAAATACAGCTGAGCGAGATGAATATGGACAAGAATTAGTAAGGTGGAATCGTACTTTTTATTTTCATAATAAGAAAAGATATTTTAATGCAGTTATGCAATTGGATGAAAAAGAAAATGAAATTGTAGATTATTTTGGCGAACCACATTTACTCGTTTCTACACTGCATTTTCATATCGATGAGTTAGGTGCAATGCATATTTCTTCAAAGAAACAATGGTTTTATATGTTTGGAAGAAAAATTCCGTTACCAAAATTTTTGTATGGTGAAGCAAAAATTGTTGAAAGTTATGATGATGAACTACAATGTTTTCGAATTCATGTACAAGTACGAAACCCGTTAATTGGCTCGCTTTTTTCATATAAGGGAACATTTGTGGAAAGGAAATAAACGATATGAAAAATATAATATTTGGGCTTGCTTGTTATGTTGTTTTTCTATTATGTGAGCGGTCGAATACAAATCCTGTTGAAGCAATTATATTATTATCTGTTTTATTATTTATACCAATATCGTTTTGTATTATTGATAAAAGAAAAAGAGATGGATCGTATTTATTATTTTATAAATTCGTATCGTTTTTATATCCAATCGCAGCAATTTGTGCAATGCTAGCTTTCGTCACAAATCACTATGTATTTGCGCTAGTTTGGTTTGTATATACAGGAATTGTTGCGTTATTTGGTGTAAGTAGATTGCTAGAAAGAGGATGGAAGCCGTTAGAAGAGACCGCCATAGATAGTGCGTTTATTTATTTGTTTTTAGGTGGTTTTTGGTTTTTTGCTTCAGTAGCAAAACTTTCAATTATGCATTTTAGCTCGGACATTGTTTTACTCACAGCTGCACATTTTCATTATTCGGCGTTTCTATTGCCATTATCAGCTGGTTTAATAGGGAGAAAAAGAGAAAAGAGAAGTAAAGTATATGATGCTATTATGTTTATCATCATGATTTCACCTATGACAGTTGCAATAGGAATTACATACTCGAGAATATTTGAATTTTTTGCAGTGTTTCTATATTTATGTGCGATTTATGGATATGGATTTTACGTTTGGAGAGCAAAATTTAATACTATCAGTGCAAAGATTCTTCTAATCATTTCGTCTAGTACGCTCATGGTTACAATTATGTTCTCACTCATATACTCATATGGGAATTTGAAGCATGTAATGACGATTACAATTACCCAAATGGTTTGGATTCACGGTGTTGTCAATGGAATTGGAGTAGCGTTACCAGCATTTGTTGGCTGGATGATCGAAAAGAGTGTTCCGAATTATAAATACTACGGAAAACCAATGAGTAAGTTAAGAGGAAATGTGGCAATTGGTGAAGCGTTTTTATATGGCAGAAATTTAGTAGACAGTAAGGAATACAATGGTTTAGTTGATAAAATGAATGATTTTCATAGTGAGGCATTTGAAGCAACGAAGATTCCTTTAACCATTATTCATTTTTATGAAAATACAACAGAGTATGAGTTGCAATCGAATATTAAATGGGCTCATTGGTTCCGCCCATTTGCATTTTGTTATGAGAAAATGAGCAAGCGTGTAGGACAAATACATTTAGGAATGGGCGACAAGTGGGAACCGATGCATGGCTCTATCATTGGTGTAATGGATGAGGAAGATGGAAGAGAGAATGTAAGAGCTTGGCTAAGGAAAAATGAAGCAGGTGAATCTATTTTTGTAGCTCTTTATTCAAAGCATACAAATAAGGATGAGACATATATGAATATCGCCTTGCCTTTACCTTATTCGAATATGACTGGTATTTTGAGGCTATGTAATGATAATCATGATTTAATCATTACTAGTAAGTTAAGAGAAAATGGCCAGGGAGATGAGGGGATTTATTTACATACTCGGTTCTTAACAATCCGTTTACCGTTAGCAGAGACTTTCATCATTACAGAGGGTAAGGATGAAATGTTAACAGCTCATCATAGCATGTGGCTATTTGGACTTGAATTTTTACATATTCATTATAAGATTGAAAGAATTGCACAGAGGTAAGAAAGGCTTGGATAGGTTTCCAAGCTTTTTTATGTATGGGTAATTGTCATAGAAACTTGTTTATCTAGCTCATCATCCCAAACACGTTGAATTTCAAAAGTGCCTTTTTCAAAAAAAAATGGGAATCTTTCTTTAAACCAATCTTGCATAGGAAGATTTAGTGCTGTATCGATTGGTATCCATAAGAAAGAATAAGCCCTAAAGAAATTAGGACTTATTCTTCATTAAATACAAATGTTTGTTTCATTTTTTTACCTTCATTTACCGGATGGCCGTTATAAGAGAAATTCTTTTCTTCCCAAGTGATCACAACTTTAAAATTATGACTATTAAAGTCTAATGGGAATACCATGTAGTCAAAGCTTGTATGACTTTTAGAAATATTTTCATTAGGTGTAGTAGGTTTAAAGGTAGCCTTAGAGGTAGGATTGTTATCAAGTATTTCCACGGATACGTTTGATACATCATGACCGATGTTTTTTACGAGTAAACTATACGTATCAAATACACCTTGTTTCGGCTGGATTGCTTGCTTGTTTGAGTTATGAGATTTATCAATTTCGACATACCATTGTTTAGACTTTGATGCAATCGGTAGTGACTGAAATGTGTAAGCACTAGCTTGCATTGGTAGTGCTAAACATATAAGCGTAAAGAGAGTTAATATTTTTCGTTTCATTTTTTGAGAGCTCCCATTCTTTAATGGATTTACTTGTTATTATCTTCTTTTTACGAGTAAATATACCATATAATGTAAAGTGGGTATTGTGAGTAGTGAATTAATATCTTATTCACTACTCTTATAGCTGGCATAATTACGTATGTAGTAAGAAAGAATAAATTTATTTTTTCTATACTTAGATTGCCGCCCTTTTTAAAAGGGCTATTTTTACGTTTTAATAAAAAGAATATACTAAGAGTTCCGTATAAATTATTTATTTTAATGTAGTTAAATGTGCTTATATATGTGAAATTAGAGAAGGAAGCTGTGTAGAGATGTTTCTACACAGCTTTTTAGGATATGAAAAAATTGCCAAAAATATGTTAAAATAACATTGTCATACAACAAGGGGGATTTGTTTTATGGAAAATGGACATCTTGCTAAAGTAGACTTAACGAAAAAAATTGAATCAAAATCTAAGTACAATAAGAAACTCGAAAAATATCAAAGGCGCTTATTAGCATTACAACAAATTTTGAAAGAAGAAAAAATCGCGGTTATGCTTGTTATGGAAGGATGGGATGCGGCTGGTAAAGGTGGGGCAATTAAGCGGGTGACGGAACATCTTGACCCACGTGGGTTCCAAGTAAATCCAATTGGAGCGCCTGCACCTCATGAAAAACGTTACCATTATTTGCAACGTTTCTGGCGCAAAATTCCACAGTACGGGCAAATTACTATTTTTGATCGCTCATGGTACGGTCGTGTGTTAGTTGAGCGTGTTGAAGGTTTTGCTACAAAGGAAGAGTGGATGAGAGCATATGATGAGATTAATGATTTTGAAAAACTACTAACAGATGACCATTACATAATAGGGAAGTTCTTCTATCATATAAGTAAAGAGGAACAGTTAAAGAGATTTAAAGATAGAGAGAAAAATCCTTTGAAAAGATGGAAAATTACAGACGAAGATTGGCGTAATCGTGAAAAATGGGATGAGTATGTTGAAGCGATGGAAGACATGTTTGAAAGAACAAGTAAGCCAAATGCGAAGTGGCATATTATTGAAAGTAACGATAAATTGTATGCCCGTGTGAAAACGTTAAAAATCATTATTTCATTCATAGAAGATTATTTCTTAGAACATGGTATAGAATTGCCTTCTTATTATTATGAAATGAAAGAGGATATTGAAGTTTTGCAAGATGTAGGTGTTAAAGAGTAAATAAGAAAATGGCCCTGTGAATTGGTGAAACCAAATTATGGGGCTTTTTTATTTAGAAACATTTTACAATTAACAGAATAAGGTATATAATCAATAATCATATTAACATTGTTAATATGATTATTGATTATATGATATGTGGGGGTTTTACTTTGAAGGGAAGAGATGTTGTTTTAGGTTTATTAATGGAAAAGGAATTGTCTGGTTACGATATTAAAATTGTGTTTGAAGACGTATTTACTCATTTTTTTGATGGAAGTTTTGGAATGATTTATCCAACGTTACGACAATTGGAGAATGAGGGGAAAATAAAAAAAGAGGTTGTCATGCAAGAGGGAAAACCGAATAAGAAAATGTACTTTATTACAGATGAGGGGCGTGAAGAATTTTATCAATACATGCAGACACCTGTAGAGAAGGATGTTTTACGTTCGGATTTTTTAATGAGAATGTATTTTGGTAACTATAGTGATGATGTAACAATAAAAAAATGGATTAAAGATGAAATTGAAAGAAAAGAAGCGTACATTGCAGATCTTCGATTGAAATATGAAAAGTGGAGAGTAGGTATTACTTTCGTCGAAGAAATTTCACTAGACGTAGGTATTGCATCGTATAGTGCACAAGTGGAGACTTTGAAGAAAAAATTAGAAGAGTTAGAGGCGAAAGAAAACAATAAAACAGAAGAATGAAAAACGCGTTCACAATAAATAAAGGGGTATATAAAGATGGAGCAATCAAAGGGTATTAAGATTGTCTTTTTAATGTGTCTAGGTATCTTTCTTTGTATGATTGATACGACAATTATGAATATAGCTTTACCGGCAATACAATCGAGTGTAAATACTTCATTAGAAAAGATGTCTTGGGTATTAAATGTTTATACAATGACGATTGCAGTACTTGCCATTCCGTTAGGGCGGATAGCTGATATCTTTGGAAAAGCAAAGATGTATATTCTTGGTCTGATGATTTTTGGTGGTGGATCGGTACTTTGCGCTTTTGCTAATACAGGTGATTTTCTTATTTTTTCTCGTTTTATACAAAGTATTGGGGCAGCGATTTTATTTCCAACAAGTATGGTAATTGGTGTATCAGCTATGCCATTAGCTAAAAGGCATGTTGCGCTTGCGATTTTAGGAGTAACACAAGGATTGTCAGCTGCTATGGGACCAGTAATAGGTGGAATTATTACGCAAAATTTAGGATGGAGATGGGTGTTCTTCGTTAATGTTCCGGTTTGTATAATAGGAATCGTGTTATGTTGCATCATGCTACAAATAAAAAATGAAGAACGTATTATCTCAAAAATAGATTGGATAGGACTACTATTAAGTAGCACAGCAATTTTTTCATTTACTCTCATATTAGTAAAAGGTAATACATGGGGATGGCAAAGTAATATTGCTTTGTCTTGTTATATAATTAGTACTATTTCTCTTATTCTATTTGTTTTAGTAGAACGAAAGATTCATAACCCAATGGTGAATTTAAAGTTATTTCAAGATCGAATGTTTGTCGGAGCGTCGATCGTTGTTATATTAAGTAATTTATTTTTAATTGGAGTTACTGTATTGCTTCCGACGTTCTTGACGAAACTACAAGGTCGAACGGAAATTGAAGCGGCTTTTTTAGTGACACCTATTTCAGCAATGATATTTTTTGTCTCACCAGTTGCAGCAACTTTAATTAAAAAACTCGGAAAAGTAACTATTATTTTGTCAGGATTTCTTATTATGGGGCTAGCCTACTATTGGTTGCAAATGATCGATGTTCATTCAACAAATATAGAAATTATTATTCCATGTATGATATTAGGTGTTGGATATGGTTTAGTAGTGGGGCCAATTACAGTTTTAAGTGCGTCTTCATTTGAAGGAGAATTACTAACTGCTTCTCAAAGTGTTGTATCAATGTTACGACAAGTTGGAATTGTATTGGCGGTCGCAATATTTGTCTCTAACTTAACTCACAATTTAACTGTAAATAAAGAAAAGGTATATCGTTATGCAGAAGAAAAGGTGCGGAATATTCATGTGAATAGTGCTGAGCAAGCTGAAATTTTACAAATGACTAAAGAGAAAATAGAGAATCAAAGTTTAGAGTCTAATATAAATAAGAAACAAAATGCAATGGCAATGGGATTAAGTAAAGAGAAAAAGGAAGAATTGATTCGCGACAAGACGGCTGAAATATTAAGAGAAGTTCCAGTAGAATATAGAGATGTAAAAAGAGAAGAAGTTATGAGGCAAGTGACAAAAGAAGTTGAAAAACAAGAGGAAAGTATAAAGAAAGAAGTACTCACATTTTCAAATGATGTGAATCATTATGCCAAGAATCAGATGGCTATGAGTTTTACAGATTTATATAAAGCAAGTGTGCCAATTATTTTAATTTGTGCTTTCGTAAGCTTGTTGTTTTGGGAAGGGAAAGCTTTGAGTAAAAAGAGAAGGGGAAGATTAGTAGAAGAAGCGTAAAGAAAAACAGGCTATAGCAGCCTGTTTTTTTCATTGTTTTCTCCTTGCATATTGTGAATAGTAGTATTTTTAATATAGCATGGGATAAGTCGAGTATGATTAGAAAGTTTTTTAGAATGAAAGGGATGAATGGAAAATGCCATTGAATATGTAACGTTATACATAGTACATTAACAAGAGGGATTAATTTTAAAAGGAGGATGGAGAATTGCTAGATAAGGCAGGGGCTTTAATAGATAATCATGTGTACACAGAAGAAGAGCAACAAAAACTATACAAACGAACGTTAATAATCGTCAGCATTTCACAAATGTTTGGCGGTGCAGGACTAGCTGCTGGTATTACAGTAGGTGCACTTCTTGCGCAGCAAATGCTTGGAACAGATGCATTTGCAGGATTACCAACTGCTATGTTTACATTGGGATCGGCATTAGCAGCTTTCATAGTAGGGAAGCTTTCGCAACGATATGGACGCCGGATAGGTCTTGCAACAGGGTTTATAGTAGGTGGATTTGGAGCAATTGGTGTTGTAATGGCAGCTTTAACAAATAGCATTATTCTTTTACTTATTTCTTTACTCATATATGGTGCCGGTACAGCTACGAATTTACAAGCTCGTTATGCAGGTACAGATTTAGCAGATAAGAAGCAGAGAGCAACGGCTGTTAGTATTACGATGGTAATGACGACTTTTGGTGCAGTTGCAGGACCAAATTTAGTAGGAGTAATGGGTAGTTTTGCTCAATCAATTGGAGTTCCTAAACTTGCAGGTCCGTTCATATTATCGGCAGCAGCATTTATACTGGCGGGTCTAGTTCTTTTTGTTATGCTTCGTCCAGATCCTTTGATTATTGCTAACATAATAGAAAGATATAAACAGGAACATACATATAAAGGACAACCAATAACAGAAGAAGCGAAAGAAAATAAACGAGGTATTACAGTTGGAGCAATCGTAATGATACTTACGCAAATAGTGATGGTTGCGATTATGACGATGACGCCAGTTCATATGGGACACCACGGTCACGGTTTAAGTGCAGTAGGACTTGTGATAGGTTTTCATGTAGGTGCAATGTATCTTCCATCTCTCGTTACAGGAATGTTAATTGATAAAATTGGCCGAACTACAATGAGCATAGCTGGTGGAGTGATTTTACTTGCAGCGGGTGTCATAGCTGCGATAGCGCCAAGTGATTCTTTATTATTATTAATCGTTGCTCTGTCTTTACTTGGGCTAGGATGGAACCTCGGATTGATAAGTGGTACAGCACAAATCGTTGATTCCACAACACCGTCTACACGTGCTAAAACACAAGGGAAAATAGATGTTTTTATTGCGCTAGCTGGAGCTTCTGGTGGAGCAATGTCAGGTATGGTAGTAGCGAATTCAAGTTATGCGGCATTGTCATTGGCTGGAGGCGTGTTAGCGTTATTACTTATTCCTGTTGTGATATGGTCTCGAAAAGGGGCAAGAAATTAAATGAAAAAGAGGTTCTAGTTACTGACTAGAGCCTCTTTTTATACACTTAAATTAAATTCCACTCTACAATAAGCCCTAAATGCGTAAGTCCGCCACCAAATCCGTATAGTAAAAGTGTGTCTCCGTTATTTAATTTCCCTTCTTTTATAGCTAAATTTAAAGCGAGTGGAATGGTGACTGAAGAGGTATTCCCCATATATTCCACGCTCGTTAATGTTTTTTGTATTGGAATTTGAGATTTTTCGCAAATAGATTCGATCATTCGTAAGTTAGCGCTGTGGGGTATGAACCAGTCTATATCATCTACTTGCATATTTACGGTATGTAATAAATTTTTTATGCCTTTTGGTACTGTGCGTGTTGCCCATTTATATACTTCTCTTCCATTTTGAACGATTTTTTCATTTGTTTGCAGTGGTGTGCCATTCATAGTAGTAGATAAGTTTGTTCTATATAGATGAATGCCGCCATCACCGTTTGTTCCCATGTGAGCAGCGATAAAGCTTTGGGTGTTTTCATCTCTTTCTAATAAAATAGCTCCAGCACCATCACCGAATAAAATACAGGTCGTTCTATCGGTATAATCAGTAACTTTAGATAATGTCTCTGTCGCTACGACAAGTACTTTTTCATGTGATCCAGAAGTGATTAAGCTATTACCGACGTGTAGTCCATATGTAAAACCAGCACAAGTTGCATTTAAATCAAAAGCTAGTGTATGAGGTATGTTGAAGTATTGTTGTATTTGGCAAGCAACACTAGGGAAAACGTAATCAGCAGTAGTAGTAGCGACAATGATACAGTCGACATCTTCTAAGTTTTTCTTATATGTTGTACATAAATTTTCAATTGCTTTAATGGCTAAGTTTGAGGAGTATTCTTCATCGCTAGCGATTCTTCTTTCCTTCATTCCTGTTCTTTGTACAATCCATTCATCATTCGTATGGACCATCTTTTCTAAATCGTTATTAGACAATATTTGATCTGGAACATAAGTACCAATTGCAGTAATACGAGATTTAGAATGCATAGGAACATCTCCTAACTTTTATTTTTATAACCTGATACTAATATCAGGTTATAAAAATGTCAATAAAGATTTTTGTTGTATTAAAACGATAATGATTAACTTGCTATGAAGGAATTTGGCGAGTGCTGTAAAAATAATATACGAGAAGTTTCTAAAATTGATAATGAAGGGAGTTCAGCTCCTTGAAAAGAATTTTACACATGTTTCCTGTCATCATCATTTGTAGCTTTATTCTTATTATTTTTCCTGAGAAATCTTATGCTTGTGATTGTATTAAAGTATCAACAGAAGATGCATTACAAAAAAACGATGTAGTGTTTGAGGGGAAAGTAATTGAGGTTGGAAGGAAAGAAGAGGTCGGAACTGAAGTGTTATTTGAGGTGAAGAAAATTTGGAAAGGGACAACTTCTTCGCAAATTATCGTATATACAAAGGGTGGTGATTGTATGTTTCGCTTTGTAGAAGGAGGAGAGTACTTAGTATTTTCTACTCAAAGAGGATCAGAAAAACAATTACATACACATAGTTGTAGTGGAACGAAGAGATTGGAAGAGGCAGGGGCGGACAAATCGGTTGTAAGTCAAATTGCAAAAGAGTCTGTTCCGACGAAGAAAGTGGATTTAAAGGGTGAGATGGTGAGCGGTTTGAGTTTGTGGCAAGTGGCTATTATTTCCATGGGGCTTTTATGGATAATTGCTTTTGTTATTTTTATTGTGAGAAAAACTCGCAAAAAATGACGATTAAAGTAAAAATATAACGATTTTCTTTAGTGTGATATAGGTTGTTAAACCTTGTGAAAGCGAATTACTTATGCTACACTTTATGTAACTTAAAATGAACGGAGGGGCTTCCTTTGATCTTAATCAGATTACGTCTCAATACTTTGTGCCAATAATTGAATAGCGCTCAAAGGCTCTGTCTGTGTACAGAGTGAACGGGATTGGTCTGCCTATTTTAAAGGAACCCTTTATTAAGCTTATATGTGAAAAAGAGGGAGGGACGAATACGCCCTCTTTTTGTTTTGCCTTTATAAATAGAATGGGATTGTATAAGTGAACACTTATTGTGGATACGTATACAATCTTGGGACTTTTTGACTATAAAATAGGATGAAAGCATAGCTTTCTTCTATTTCTTCGGTGAACCCTTATCCGTTTACGAAAACACAGGCAGCGCGACCTGTGTTTTTTATTTTACGTAATCGAAATGGAGGAATAAATATATGGAAGAAGTATTACAAAGAGCAGTTTTAGTTGGAGTAAATGTAGGTAATGAAGATGATTTTGCATATTCGATGGAAGAGTTAACAAATCTTGCGGAAGCTTGTGATGTAGAGGTAATTGGGCAAGTAACGCAAAATTTACAACGAGTAAATCCATCGCATTATATCGGAAAAGGAAAGATTGAAGAAGTAGCAGCGTATGTACAAGAAATAGATGCGAATATGGTCATCTTTAATGATGAATTATCTCCTTCACAAATTCGAAATTTAGAAGAGGATTTAGATTGTAAGGTAATTGATCGTACCATTTTAATTTTAGATATTTTTGCGCAACGTGCGAAAACGAAAGAAGCACAGCTACAAGTAGAAGTAGCACACCTTCAGTATATGATGCCTCGTTTAATCGGCCTTCGTGAATCGTTAGGGAGACAGAGTGGCGGCGTTGGTACGAAAAATAAAGGTGTCGGTGAGAAGAAGTTAGAGTTAGACCGTCGTAAAATTGAAGAACAAATTTCAGTTTTGAATAAAGATTTAGAAGCGCTCGTTGCCCAGCGTCAAACGCAGCGAAAGCAGCGTAAGAAAAATGAAATACCTGTTGTGGCATTAGTAGGTTATACGAATGCAGGAAAGTCAACGACGATGAATGCAATGCTTGAAATTTATAATGGTACAGAAGAAAAGCAAGTATTTGAAAAAGATATGTTATTCGCGACGTTAGAAACATCTGTACGAAATATTGATTTACCAGATAATAAATCATTCTTATTAACAGATACAGTTGGATTTGTAAGTAAATTACCACATCATCTTGTGAAAGCGTTCCGTTCAACGTTAGAAGAAGTAGCGGAAGCGGATTTACTTATTCACGTCGTAGATTACGCAAATCCAAATTATGAACAATTAATTGATATTACAAATGAAACGTTAAAGAAAATTGGAGTAGAAAATATTCCAACGATCTATGCTTATAACAAATCAGATATGGTGGATGTTGAAATTCCGAAAGTACAAGAAGATCGCGTGTATTTATCTGCGAAGAAACATGTTGGCATTGAAGAG
Organism: Bacillus sp. FG16; assembly: GCF_057809515.1. NCBI lineage: Bacteria > Bacillati > Bacillota > Bacilli > Caryophanales > Bacillaceae > Bacillus > Bacillus sp. FG16. The sequence continues at coordinate 30,463 of NZ_JBMDKC010000011.1, read as the reverse complement.
CTGGTAGAAATGATTCGCTCCCATATTTATAAAGAATATACGAAGTGTGAAATGTTAATTCCATATGATCAAGGACAGGTAGTTTCGTATTTCAATAATCATGCACACGTTTTATCTACGAGTTACGAAAACGAAGGTACGAAATTAGAGGTAGAATGTAAGACGAGCGATTACGAGAAGTATAAGTGTTTTGCAATTTAATGTAAGAGGCAACCCAGTATGTGATTGGGTTGTCTTTTTTTGTAATGTTTTATCGCTGAAAGTTACAAGGATGCAAGCCAATGACGGGAGTTAAGTTATATTTCTGGAAAAAGAAATGAAAGCAGTATAGAATAGAAATGTTTCAAAACTCAGAATTTATTACACCTACTGTAATAAATATATATTTTGTACAGAAAGGGGAGATTCATATATGCAGGCAGTTTCACAAAAAAACACTGTAGAAACACCGACAATATATCGAATTTTATTTGCGATTAGCTTTGGACATTTTTTAAATGATTCGATGCAAGCAGTTGTGCCGGCGTTGTTTCCTATTTTGGAAAAAACAATGAATTTATCCTATATGCAAGTAGGATGGATTGCGTTTGCGTTAAATATGACGTCATCGATTATGCAACCGGTGTTTGGAATGTATTCAGATAAGAAGCCGTCACCATTTTTATTACCACTCGGGATGTTTTCAAGTATGCTTGGAATGATTGGACTCGCGTTTGCACCAAACTTTATTATTGTTATTATTTCTGTTTTATTTATTGGTTTAGGTTCCGCAGTCTTTCATCCAGAAGGCGCTCGTGTTGCGTATATGGCGGCAGGTGCAAAACGAGGGTTAGCGCAAGCGATTTATCAAGTTGGGGGAAACACGGGGAATTCTTTAGCTCCAATTTTTACAGCGCTAATTTTCGTTCCGCTCGGTCAAATTGGTTCATTAGGTTTTACAGCATTTGCAGCAGTAGGAATTGTATTATTAATTTTCGTATCGAATTGGTACAAAAATGAATTAGCAACCGGCGCTATAAGAAGGAAAAAGAGAGCTGCGCTTGAGGCGGAAAATGCAATTGTAAGTACACACATTAAATTCGTTATTATACTTCTTGTTTTTCTTACTTTTGTACGTTCTTGGTACGGTGCTGGTATCGGTAATTTCTATCAATTTTACTTAATAGAGCATTACGGTTTATCTATAAAAAATGCACAGTATTTCGTATTCGCATTTATGATTGCTGGTGTGTTAGGAACTTTCTTCGGAGGACCGTTAGCAGATCGATTCGGTAAGAAAAAGATAATTGTATTTTCAATGCTTGGCTCAGCTCCACTTGCACTTTTATTACCTCACGTTTCGCTCGTGTGGGTTGTACCGTTATTTTTATGTATTGGTTTTATTAGTTCAAGTAGTTTTAGTGTAATTGTTGTATATGCACAAGAGCTTGTACCTGGAAAAGTGGGAATGGTGTCAGGATTAATCGTAGGTCTTGCGTTTGGACTTGGAGCATTAGGTGCAGTAGTTCTTGGGAAATTAGCAGATATATATAGCCTGCAATTTATTATGCTATTATGTAGTTGTCTACCATTAATTGGACTCACTTCATGGTTACTGCCAAGTGATAAGAAAACGATAGAATAGGGGATGCGCTATGAAATTGTGTGAAAACGTTACGGAATTAATAGGAGATACACCTGTCGTCCGATTATCTAAATTTATTCCGGAAGACGCAGCAGATGTGTATGTGAAACTAGAAATGTTTAATCCATCGCGCAGTGTGAAAGACCGTGCTGCTTATAATTTACTTCACGTTGCAGAAGAAAATGGTCTCATCAAACCAGGAGATACAATTATTGAACCGACAAGCGGGAATACAGGGATTGGTTTAGCGATGAATGCAGCAGCTAAAGGGTATAAAGCGATTTTAATTATGCCAGATAATATGTCAAAAGAGCGTATTAATTTATTGAAAGCATACGGAGCAGAAGTAGTTTTAACACCAGCAGAACAAAGAATGCCAGGAGCAATTGCGAAGGCGTTAGAACTGCAAAAACAAATACCGAATAGTTTTATCCCGCAACAATTTGAAAATCCAGCTAATCCGAATATTCACCGTTATACGACTGCGCTTGAAATTTACGAACAAATGGATGGAGAGCTGGACGCTTTTGTTGCAACGGCAGGAACAGGCGGAACGATTACAGGGACTGGTGAAACGTTAAAAGAGAAATTACCAAACTTATATATTGCAGTAGTGGAACCGAAAGGATCTCCCGTTTTATCAGGTGGTGTACCAGGTCCTCATAAACTAGTAGGAACAAGCCCAGGGTTTATCCCGAAAAACTTAAATACAGAAGTGTATAACGAAATTATTCAAATTGCAGACGAAGAGGCTTTAACGACAATGAGAAACTTAGCTAGACAAGAGGGATTATTAGTTGGGCCGTCTTCTGGAGCATCTGTTTACGCTGCAATCATGATAGCGAAACGTCTAGGCGCTGGTAAAAAAGTTTTATGTATTGCGCCTGATACAGGTGAACGTTATTTGAGCATGGGGTTATTTGAATAAAAAGGATAGAAACACCTTAATAGTGAATAGCTGCTATTAAGGTGTTTGTTTTATGGAATGAAGAGGGAGAGAAGAACAATGAAACTATTAAAACCAATCCATGAATATAGTGAGCATATTATGGCGTATAGACACGCATTTTTACACTCAGGGGAACAACCACATGGAAGTAGTTCTTTACAAAACTTTGATTCTCTTGATGAATGGTTTGAAAAAGTGAGTAAACAAGAACTAGGAGAGAATTTACTAGCTAATCGAGTGCCATCTAGCCAGTTTTTAAGTTTTGAAAAAGGGGAACTTATAGGCTTTGTGAATATTAGACATAGATTAAATCCAGAATTATTACGGGAAAGCGGTCATATTGGATATAGTGTCCATCCAAATAAACGTCGCCACGGTTACGCTACGAAACAACTAAAGCTTGCATTAGCTGAAGCGCAAAAATTAGGATTACAGAAAGTGTTAATAACTTGCGATAAATCCAATATCGTTTCTGCTAAAACGATTCAAAAGGTTGGTGGTGTGTTAGAAAATGAAGTAGTTTCTTCTCATACTGGTGAAATTGTTCAACGTTATTGGGTAGAAATATGATTTGGTAGAAATTCGAAAAGGTAATGCAAGCTGTAATATCGAAATAGATAAATGAAATATAGGGGATTACTGCAATTTTAGGGGGAAATGAAATGGGATTAAAAGAGAAAGCAATAGAGATGTCAGGGATTTATAGGCAAAATCCGAAAGTAGAAGCTATTATTTTAGCAGGTTCAGTAGCTAGAAAGCTAGAAGATGAACATTCAGATATAGAATTACATATTTTATGGTCAACACCGCCAGAAGATGAGGACCGTAGGGCTCCTATTCATCATATTGATGGGACAATATTATCGTATCATCCGTATGAGGAAGAAGAATGGTCGGAAACGTATTTAACGAAAGAGGGAATCAAATTAGAGATTAGTAACTTTTTAACAGAGACAGTAGAGAAAGTGATTTCGGATGTGGTGAATCAATATGATATAAGTTATGAAAAACAATGTATTGTATCATCCGTTCATGATGGTGTTAGTTTGTATGGAGAAGGGAAAGTGAATGAATTAAAAGATAGAGTAGCGGCATATCCAGATGAACTAGCAAAACGAATGATTTCAGAAAATCTATGGTTAAGTAATCGTTGGCACAATCGAAAGGCGCTTTTAAAACGGAAAGATTGGCTTATGCTTTATGACGTTATTTGCGAAGTACAAAGGAACGTATTCGGTGTTTTATTTGGTTTGAATAAAATGTACGTACACGATCCGGCGTTTAAATGGATGCCTAATAATGTGGAACGAATGACTATTAAACCTGAAAAATTATATGAACGTATGGCGGATACATTAATAGGGAATCCAGAAAATAGTGTGCAGGAGTTAGAGTTGCTAATAGAAGAAGTGTTGCAACAAGTTCATACATACGCGCCAGGAGTAAATGTGGATGAGCAAGAAAAATCTATTTTTTATTTTGTGAAATAGAAAATAGTAATAAGGGGGAAGTTATGGGTTTTTTAATAGGTTTTTTAAAAAAGTTGAAAAAGTAAATGAGCAAGAAGCCACTCTTCATGAATTAAGTGAAGAATTGTATGTTGAATCACCGGTAGAGGAAGCGACTAGTTACTGGGTATCAATGGCACAAAATATAATTGTTAATGCTGTAAAGGCGGCTGACAATGATGTGGAACGTGCCTTCGTATTATTGAATTTGAAGAAAGGTGAGGCTTCATTTGATATTTTTTATCAAATAAATGGACAATTGTATTTCTGGGATCAGCTAGAAAATGAGACGATAAGAATTAGAATTCAGAACGAGTTGTTACCGCAAGCCCTAGAAGTTTCAAAGGCAGTAAATGAGCAATTTCGTGAAGCTGATCACCCTATAATTTCGTTCGCACAATTGCAGTTTGAATGGGAAACGAAAGCCTGGTTCTCACATATAATTTGGGAAGATAGCCTTGCTGCTCAATTGTCCAAAACTCAAATTCTAAATGAATGGTTTTGTGTAATTAAAGAAGAAACGAAAAATAGGCCACTGGATAGTGATGCAAAATTTTCTTGGTATCCATCAAACTCTTAAAAAACTAATACAGATAGAGGCAGGTTATGTTTCTAGGTCAGTTGTATTATTGAATAAGTATCAATAATACGTAATTCTTTTTCTATTGCCTGTTAGAATTCGTTATGTACTAATCCACTTGTTTTCTAAACTAAAACTCACATTTCGAATTTTTAAATAGATTGTAATACATAAAAATTCAAAATATAAGTTGACACTATTTTTAATGTGTGATAAAAATGATAGTAATCAATTCGGAAAATAATATTTGGGCAATGAAAGGGTATAGTAGTGAATATCTCCCTATTTCAGAGAGCTGATGGTTGGTGTGAATCAGTATATAGATTATTCATGAAGTTCGTCCTGGAGCATCTTTCATAAATCTCGCATTATGAGGAAATGAAAGACGGTAGTTTATACCGTTATCAAATAAAGTGGTGAAGATCTTTTCACAACTAGGGTGGTACCGCGATATTTATCGTCCCTACGTATTTACGTAGGGACGTTTTTTATTTAGGTCCTAACTTTGGTGTGGCTTCATAACTAGGGTGGTACCGCGATATTTTATCGTCCCTACGTTTTTGCGTAGGGGCGTTTTTATTTAGGTTGCTTCTTAGTGTTCTTCACAACTAGGGTGGTATCGCGATATTTTTGTCGTCCCTACGTATTTACGTAGGGACGTTTTTTTATTAGGGAGGAAGTGAACGTATTAGAAAAGAGTATTGATAGAACAATATAAATACGAATTGTAACAAAGAAAAAGAGACAGAGAGGAGATTAACAAATGAATTCACAGCAATGGACATCGAAATTAGGTTTCGTATTAGCTGCAGCAGGTTCGGCAATTGGCCTTGGGGCGATTTGGAAATTCCCATATATGGCCGGCATTGGAGGAGGCGGAGCATTCTTCCTTATTTTCATCGGTTTCACATTACTAATTGGTTTACCGCTATTATTAGCTGAATTTGTTATTGGAAGAAGTACACAAAAAGAGGCTGTCGATGCATATAGAGAGATTGCTCCTAAAACGTTATGGCCTTGGTTAGGTAAATTAGGAATTGTAACATGTTTCATATTACTTTCTTTCTACAGTGTTGTAGGAGGCTGGATTTTATTATATTTATGGAATGCAATTACAGGTAGACTATGGGAAGGAAATGGAGCATACGAAGCTACGTTTGGTGAAATCATTTCCAATCCATATTTAGCAGTTGGATCACAGCTATTATTCATCCTTATTACTATTTTCATCGTAAGTAAAGGTGTACAAAATGGTGTTGAAAAAGTAAATAAATATTTCATGCCAGCATTATTCGTTTTATTCTTTGTATTAATCGTTCGTGCACTTACATTAGATGGTGCTGGAGAAGGCGTTCGTTTCTTCTTACAACCTGATTTCTCACATGTAACATCAGAAGTTATATTATACGCAATGGGGCAATCGTTCTTCTCATTATCTGTCGGGGTAGCCGTTATGGTAACGTATAGCTCGTACTTACCGAAAGAAGAAAGCTTACCACGTTCAGCATTTTCTATCGTAGCCTTAACTCTTGTTATTACATTACTTGCAGGACTTGCAATTTTCCCAGTTGTGTTCGCATTTGGAATGGAACCATCTCAAGGGCCGGGACTATTATTTATCGTGTTGCCAGCTATTTTCAGTAAAATGGCATTCGGAAAATTATTCTTCATCGTTTTCTTATTACTATTCTTCTTCGCTACGATTACATCAGCAATTTCGATGTTAGAAATTAGTGTTGCATCGTTAACATCAAAAGGTAAAGGGAAACGTGAAAAAATGGCCTTAATCGTAGGGTTATTAATCTTCGTTGTTGGGGTACCATCAGCATTATCATTCGGTATATTAAGTGATCTGAAGATTTTCGGAAAGACAGTCTTTGATTTAGCGGACTATGCAGTAAGTAACGTTTTAATGCCACTTGGTGTATTATTAGTTTCTATCTTTGTTCCTTTAAAAATGAAGAAAGATGTATTAATGAAAGAGCTAGGTGTAAGTAAAAATAAAGGTTATAAACTATTCGTATTATGGTTATTCTTACTTCGCTTTATCGCACCAATTGCGATTATTATCGTATTCTTAAATGTACTTGGCATTATATAAAAAGAAAGGTGGCGTATCATACAAAGATACGCTACCTTTCTTTTTATTTTGCTCTTTTTTGCAATTCATTTACTGTTACGAACTGATAGCCCTTCTTAGATAAAGAATCTAAAATACCTTCAATCGTTTTTAAATTGTCATCAGACTCATCATACATAGAATGCAGTAAAATGATAGAACCTGGTTTTACATTTTTATTAACATATTTAATTTTATCAGCCGCAGATTTATAAAAAGTATCGGGCTCAAGATCCCATATAATCGTTTCAATATTATTTTTATTTAAATAATAGGGTAGTCCAATTAATTTTTTTCCGTTAGGCGGTCTAAAATCAATTTCGTCTGTAAATCCTGTTTGGCGGATTAATGAATTCGTTTTTTCTATTTCATCTTTAATAAAAGAAGGTGTTTTGAAAATCATTCTTTTATGAGAATATGTATGGTTTCCAAGCTGGTGCCCAGATTGCGCGATAGCTTCTCCTAATGATAGACTTTTCTCTAATTCATTTCCAATTAAAAAGAAAGTAGCTTTAGCGTTGTATTTATCTAGTAACGGTAATATTTGTTTTACATTGTTAGTAGGGCCATCATCAAAAGTTAAAGCGATCACTTTTTCATTTGTTTCTACGCGTTGTGTTAAATCTCCAAATAATTGAAAGCTTCTTGCGTTCATCAATTTGTATGTTCCGAATAATGCCGTGATAATAAAGAATAGTGTAACGATTGTAATGATAATTTTTTCCCTCATAACGTAACCTCACAATGATTTTTGATTCAATAAAAAGTATTATATCAAAATTAATTATTTATTGCTGAAAAAGTATGAAGATGCAAGGAGAGGGATTTTATCATATAATAAAATGCAAAAGGTATATTAGGAGGTGTTTATATGGCGATTATAATTCAATTGCCAGACACTGCAACGTCTCATGCAAAGCCAAGTATAGAAATGGCGATACTTTGCGTGAGGTAGACAAGTAATATACAATCGCCTATATGAGCTCGTATCATTTTTTATATTTGGCTTTGCACCTTATTGAAATGAACCATAAAAAATAAGGGGCGAGCAGAAATGAAATACGTAAAAGCTAATGCTGTTTTACCAGAGAGTTTAATTACTGAAATTCAAAAGTATATACAAGGTGAAACAATTTACATTCCGAAACAAGAAACGAAACATTATAAATGGGGTACACGATCTGGCGGAAGAAAACAACTAGATGAAAGAAATAAAGCAATTAAAGAAGCGTTTAAAAGTGGGATTGCTATTCATCAACTTGCAGAAGAATATTTTCTTTCTGGGGAAACGATTAAAAAGATTGTGTATTCTAAATAAGAGGAAAAGAGTCTGATTCATATATTACTTTGAATCAGACTCTTTTTGTTTTATGTGTATTGGATATATGAGGTGTGAACGGGCATGATAATAGAAAAAATGTGCCGTTTTTTTATTAAATGGTATACAGAGCACTTGAAAAGTAGAAAGGTGAACATATATGAATCATATTGGACAAATAACGATAGAGCTTTTAGTTGGTTTTTTTGTTCTATTAATTGCTACAAAAATATTAGGGAAAACACAAATATCTCAGCTAACGCCATTTGATTTTATTTCTGCAATCGTCCTAGGTGAGCTCGTTGGAAATTCAATATATGATCCTAAAATTAAAGTATGGTCTATTTTATATTCAGTATTTGTTTGGGTAATTTTAATTTATATTATAGAAGTGATAACACAAAAAGTAAGAGCAACAAGAAGGTTTTTTGAAGGGTATCCTTCAATTATTATTTGTAACGGAAAGATTGATCGTGAACAATTAAGCGTAAATCATTTGGATATAAACCAATTACAACAAATGCTTAGGCAACAAAAAGATATATTTTCAATCCGAGAAGTTGAATATATGATATTGGAACCGAACGGAAACATAAGCGTTCTGAAAAAAAGTAAATACGAATCTCCTACTATAAATGATTTAAGTTTAAAACATAAGCCTGTATACTTACCAATTTCATTAATTAGTGATGGAAAAGTAGTTAAGGATAATTTGAGGGAAGCGGGATTTGATGAAGGATGGCTTTATAAACAAATAAAGCAAAAAGGAATTACTAAATTTGAAGACGTATTATATGCGGAATGGAAAACAGATGATGGCTTCTTTTGTCAGGAAATGCAGCGGTAGAGAATAAGTGATATATGTAATGTTTGTTTCTAAGTTATCTTTTACATATCAAAAAACGTAATCATTGTATACAATAAAACTAGATCAACAATTTGTATGGAGTGATAAAGATGGAAGCGTTTATTAGAAGTGATCAATATAATTTTATAAAATCACAAGCTTATATTTTAGCAAACGGGCATGCAACGGCAAATGATAGAGGTGTAATTCAAGCGTTAAAATCGCTTGCGATTGAAAAGATAATACATGTATTTGAGAATTTAACGGATGAACAGAAAGAGTTAATTGATACGGTATTAACAGTTCAAAATAGAGAGGATGCAGAATCATTTTTAATGAAAATAAATCCGTATGTAATTCCGTTTCAAGAAGTTACAGCACAAACATTAAAAAAATTATTTCCTAAAGCGAAAAAGTTAAAACTTCCTGATATGGAAGAAATGGATATGAAAGAAATATCTTATTTAAGCTGGATTGATAAGGGGTCAAGCAGGAAATTTATTATAGCGAAAAATGATAAAAATAAATTTGTTGGTCTGCAAGGAACGTTCCAAAGTTTAAATAAAAAAAGCATTTGTTCGTTATGTCATGGACATGAAGAAGTAGGAATGTTTTTAGTTGAAATTAAAGGAGATGTACCAGGAACTTTCGTTAAAAAGGGAAACTACATTTGCAAAGATGGTGTAGCTTGCAATCAGAATATGAAATCGCTAGATAAATTGAACGATTTTATTGAACGCTTGAAGAAATAACGAGAAAACCTCTAGTATTTAAACTGGAGGTTTTTATTTTTTGAAGAAGTAAAATAAGCTTTCTTTGTAAATGTAGATTTATAATGAAATTTGATAAAAATATCTATTATGATACAGTTGCTTATATGCAAGGAGGTAAAACATGGATTACCTTTTATTGAAAGAAAAAGTGAAGCGATGGCCCAAAGATATGATAGCGGCGGGGCGTTGTCATACAGTTGGCCTGAAATCGGATGGCACGGTAGTAGCGGTGGGCCGGAATAAAGAAGGGGAATGTAATGTAAGTGGCTGGCGAGATATTGAAGCAGTCGCAGTGGGCAATGTTCATATGGCAACGAACACGGGTAATGCTCATACAATCGGTCTTACATGTGACAGTACTGCGGTAGCAGTGGGTTGGAATAAGCATGAACAATGTGATGTAAACGATTGGCATAATATTGTAGCGGTTGCGGCAGGGTGGCGTCGTACTATTGGCCTGAAATCGGATGGCACGGTAGTAGCGGTGGGCCGAAATAAAGAAGGAGAATGCAATGTAAGCAGTTGGCAAGGTATTGTGGCAGTCACAGCGGGTGACTGGCATACAGTCGGTCTTAAATTGGACGGCACATTGACGACTGTGGGGAATAATCGATATGGTCAATGCAATGTAAGTAGCTGGCGAGGTATTGTAGCGGTCAAGGCTGGGTATCTTCATACTGTTGGTCTTAAACGAGACGGTACGGTAACAGCAGTGGGGAATGATAAACATAACCAGTGTGATGTAAGTGGCTGGCGAGATATTGTAGCAATAGCGGCTGGTACGAATCATACAATCGGACTTAAATCAAACGGTACCGTGGTGGCAGTGGGTTGGAATGAGTATGGTCAATGTAACGTAAGTGATTGGAGAGATATTGTAGCGATAGCGGCTGGTTGTGCACATACAGTCGGACTAAAATCAGACGGCACGGTGATCGCGGTAGGTAATAATGAATTTGGCCAATGCGATGTAGGTAGCTGGCGCGACATTCGGTCTCCTGGCAAATAGTCAATTTACAATAAATCATTAGTAATATTATTCTATTTTAGGAGTAATTATGGAATAGGATATGTAGAAAATAATTAAACTTAAATCTGCTGAATAAGAATCTCTTTTGAAAAGGGATTCTTATTATTTTTCATAAAATGAGGGTGTAAATGGAATTTTTGAACAAATTTTATTTCAAAATTACAGTAGAAGATATAAATTAAAAAGTATAGAGGAGATAAAGGAATGCTTAAAAGGTTTTTACTTTCTTTACCGGATGTTTTACTTATATGTATCGTTCTCTACATAATGTACACAAATTCTTTTAGTTTTGGACAGATGCTAGTAATTTCCATTGCAATCGGAATTATTGGTGGTCTTGCTATTAGAATTTGTAAGGATGTATTCACGTATATAAGATGGACAATTAAACAAAGAAAAAATTGAATATGTTTAATAGTTATTAGGAGGGAATGAAATGACTAAGAAAAAGAATAGAGTGAAAAACGAGATAGTACTTTGGTCACTAACAGCAATTGTTCTATTAATTGTATGGTACTTTTATCAAAAATAAAAACGCATCGTACTCAAAAAGCACGATGCGTTTTTATTATTTCTTTTGCCAATTTTCTTTTATAAAGTCTTCACGACCAGATTCCTTTTGCTCAGTAGCATATTTCTCTGGATTCTTTTTATAGAAATGTTGGTGGTATTCCTCTGCTTCGTAAAAAGGTGCAGCAGGACGAATTTCAGTCACGATTGGATCTTTAAACATACCGCTTTCTGCAAGAGCTTGTTTTGATTTTTCAGCAAGCCCTTTTTGTGTTTCGTTATGATAAAAAATAGCGGTACGATAAGATGGACCACGGTCAAAAAATTGTCCGCCATCATCAGTTGGATCGATTTGTGGCCAATATAAGTCTAGTAATTTCTGATAAGGAAAAATAGAAGGATCGAATGTAATTTGAACAACTTCTAAATGTCCAGATGTTCCAGCTTTTACTTGTTCATATGTTGGGTTTTCTACATGACCTCCTGCATAGCCAGAAAGTACTTTATGAATACCAGGAAGTTCATCAAATGGTTTTACCATGCACCAAAAGCAACCGCCTGCGAAGGTTGCGAGTTCGTATGTTTTTTCGGACATTGCTGTAATCCTCCTAAATGTATATGTTTTATATAGTATTATATAAATTGTTTTATTGCGCAATAAAAAAGATTTGAAAATATATGTTTTTTATAAACAAGATCCTCCGCTCACATCAATTAATTGTCCAGTAACCCAGCGGCTGTCTGGAGAAGCAAGGAATGCAGCAGTATCGGCAATGTCTTCTACTTCACCTAAGCGATTGAAAGCGGAAATAGTAGTAGCGTACTGCTTCATCATCGGGTCGCTCAAGAGTTCTGCATTCATATCTGTTTTAATAAATCCTGGAAGTATTGCATTCACCGTTATTCCTCGTGCTCCAAGCTGTTTTGCTAGCGTAAAAGTCATTGTATTAATAGCGCCTTTCGTCATACTATATGCAACAAAATCAGGTAAAGAAATGCGGGTGGCAGCGGATGAAATATTAATAATTCGGCTATTGTCACGTAAACGTGGCAGTGCTTGTTGAATGATAAAGAATGGTGCTTTTGCATTTACTGAAAACATTCTATCAAAAAATTGTTCAGTCGTTTCTTCAATAAAAGCACCAGGACCAATGCCAGCATTGTTTATTAAAATATCAAATTGTGTTTCACCAGTGCGCTTTTGTAATTCAGTATCTAAAGCTTTATAAAGGTTTTCTACACCGTGTAAGGATTCTAAATTTGCGCCGATAGAAAAAGCTTGGCCACCATTTGATTGAATTTCATGAACAGTTTCTTCAGCGTCATCTTTTCGATTACCGTAATGAACAGCAACCAATGCACCGTCATTTGCTAAACGTTTAGCGATCGCTCGTCCAATTCCTCGGCTTGCTCCTGTAACTAACGCTACTTTCCCTTTTAACATAGTTTCCTCATCTCCTCATAAACTTTATAAGTTTTTCTTTATGTAGTAATGCAAACATACTTAAGTAATATATGAGTGTATGTAAGTAATGCATTCCAATTTTGATTTGAGAAAAAATAAATAGAATGAATTTTGATTTTTTTGAAAAAACATGTTGACAAGGAAAAGAACAACGTCCTATAATACTTGTAACAAATAAAAGTTAATTAAGAATTTTCTAACTTTATATGTTGTATATGCAAAGAAGAGGAAAGTAGATGATTATGATCGTTTCAGAGAGCTACTCCAAGGCTGTGAGGGTAGTAACAATCGAATCATTGAAGATCGCCTCGGAGCATCGCTTGCGAAAGGGAAACTGAGTAGAGGGCGGCGGCATCGTCTCCGGTAAAAGGACGGAGGTCTGATTGGACCTACAAAGCTTATATTTCGTGAGAAGTATAAGGAAGCTGAGTGGTAACGCGAAACTCTCGCCTCAGCAATCAAAGCTACTAAATTGTAGTAGTTGATTGCTGAGGCGAGAGTTTTTATTTTAAAAAATAGAATAAGAGAATGCGTGGAAGAGGAGAGTAAATGATAAAGATTGTTTCAGAGAGCTGCCCCGAGGCTGTGAGGGTGGTAACAATGCACTCATTGAAAATCACCTTGGAGCACTACTTTTGAAAACTAGTAAAAAGTAGCGGGGTTGTTCCCGATAGAAAAACAAAAGTCTAATTGGACTTGCAGAGCTTATATTTCGTGAGAAGTATAAGGAAGCTGAGTGGTACCACGATTCCCTCGTCTCAGCAATGGATTGCTACAAGTATGTAAGTAATCGATTGTTGAGACGAGTATATTTTTAATATTTATATACTGAATATTCTGTTAAAAATACTCATCTCAGCAATCGATGTAGAAATAGATTGCAAAAAATAGAGAAAAAAAGAGGAGCGATGTGAGATGGGAAACCAGTACATTTACATGAATGGGGAATTTGTAGAAAAAGAAAAGGCAGTTGTTTCAGTATATGATCACGGTTTTTTATACGGAGACGGTGTATTTGAAGGGATTCGTAGTTACGGAGGAAATGTATTTTGTTTAAAAGAACATGTGAAACGATTGTATGAATCAGCGAAATCTATTTTACTAACAATTCCAATGACGGTAGAAGAAATGGAAGAAGCAGTTTTACATACACTCCAAAAAAACGAATATGCTGATGCTTACATTCGCTTAATTGTCTCAAGAGGAAAAGGTGACTTAGGGCTCGATCCGAGAAGTTGTGTGAAGCCGAGCGTAATTATCATTGCAGAACAATTAAAGTTATTCCCACAAGAATTTTATGATAATGGGCTAAGCGTTGTATCTGTTGCATCAAGACGTAATACGCCAGATGCGTTAGATCCACGTATTAAGTCAATGAATTATTTAAATAACGTACTTGTAAAAATTGAAGCAGCACAAGCAGGAGTGTTAGAGGCTCTTATGTTAAATCAACAAGGATATGTTTGTGAAGGTTCTGGTGATAATGTTTTCGTTGTGAAAGATGGAAAAGTATTAACCCCGCCATCCTATTTAGGAGCATTAAAAGGTATTACGAGAAATAGTGTTATCGAGCTATGTGAGCGACTGAGTATTCCGTGTGAGGAAAGACCGTTCACTCGCCATGATGTATATGTAGCGGATGAAGTATTTTTAACAGGAACAGCAGCGGAGTTAATTCCAGTTGTAAAAGTTGATTCCAGAGAAATTGGAGATGGGAAACCAGGAAGTGTAACGAAACAATTGACCGAAGAATTTAAAAAATTAACGAGAGAAAGAGGAGTACGTGTTCCCGGGCTGACGGAAAGCTTAGCGTAAATAAGGAGAGGAGTTAATGGAAATGAAGCAGCAGTATACAGCGTATGAGAAATTACAGTATGAAGAAATGACAGGCGCGGGGCATGTGATTCAATATTTAAAGAGATTAGGTGTAACGACCGTTTTCGGCTATCCGGGCGGAGCAATCTTGCCAATATACGATGCTTTATACGAAAGTGGTTTGAAACATGTTTTAACTCGTCATGAACAAGCTGCCATTCATGCGGCTGAAGGATATGCGAGAGCTTCTGGAAAGGTCGGGGTAGTCTTTGCTACCTCTGGCCCAGGGGCGACAAATTTAGTTACGGGCTTAGCAGACGCTTATATGGATTCGATTCCTTTAGTTGTCATTACCGGGCAAGTTGCAACGCCTTTAATTGGTAAAGATGGATTTCAAGAAGCGGATGTTGTCGGAATTGCAGCACCTGTTACGAAGCATAATTACCAAGTTCGTGATGTGAATCATGTATCACGAATTGTGCAAGAAGCTTTTTACATCGCCAAAAGCGGGCGCCCGGGACCAGTATTAATTGATATTCCAAAAGATGTTCAAAATGAAAAAGTCACCAGTTTCTTTAATGAAGAAGTTGATATTCCGGGGTACAAACCAGAACTTGTACCAGACAGCATGAAACTTAGAGAGGTGGCTAAAGCAATTTCAAAATCTAAGCGTCCACTTCTTTATATTGGAGGAGGTGTCATTCATTCAGGTGGATCCGATGAACTTTTCGAATTCGCAAGGGAGAACCGTATTCCAGTCGTTTCAACTTTAATGGGACTTGGTGCATATCCACCGGATGATCCATTGTTTCTAGGGATGCTTGGTATGCATGGGACATACGCTGCTAATATGGCGGTAACAGAATGTGATTTACTACTTGCATTAGGTGTTCGCTTCGATGATCGTGTAACAGGAAAATTAGAACTTTTTTCTCCGAACTCGAAAAAAGTACATATTGATATTGATTCTTCTGAGTTTCATAAAAATGTAACTGTAGAGCATCCGATTGTTGGTGATGTGAAAAAAGCGTTACACATGCTGTTACATATGTCTATTTATACACAAACAGACGAATGGCTTCAGAAAGTAAAGACATGGAAAGAAGAATATCCACTTTCTTATAAGCAAAAAGAATCTGAGTTAAAACCACAGCATGTGATCAACTTAGTAAGTGAACTAACGAATGGTGAAGCGATTGTCACAACAGAAGTAGGTCAGCATCAAATGTGGGCTGCTCACTTCTATAAAGCAAGAAAACCTCGGACGTTCCTTACCTCTGGAGGATTAGGAACAATGGGGTTTGGTTTTCCAGCAGCAATTGGTGCTCAGCTAGCTAAAAAAGAAGAACTTGTCATTTGTATTGCAGGTGACGCTTCTTTTCAAATGAACATTCAAGAACTACAAACAATTGCTGAAAATAACATCCCTGTAAAAGTATTTATCATAAATAACAAATTTTTAGGGATGGTAAGGCAATGGCAAGAAATGTTTTATGAAAATCGTTTGTCAGAATCAAAAATTGGATCACCAGATTTTGTGAAAGTAGCAGAAGCTTATGGAGTAAAGGGATTAAGAGCAACAAATTCAACCGAGGCAAAACAAGTGATGTTAGAAGCATTTGCTCACGAAGGTCCTGTCGTAGTTGATTTTTGTGTAGAAGAAGGTGAAAACGTATTTCCTATGGTTCCGCCAAACAAAGGGAATAACGAAATGCTTATGAAGAGGTGGGAAGAATGAGTCATACTTTTTCACTCGTTATTCATAACGAGCCAAGCGTCTTATTACGTATAAGTGGGATTTTTGCTCGGCGTGGTTATTATATTTCTTCTTTACATTTAAACGAAAGAGATACTAGTGGTGTTTCTGAAATGAAACTCACAGCAGTTTGTACTGAAAATGAAGCGATATTACTTGTTAGTCAGTTGAAAAAATTAATTGATGTTCTGCAAGTAAATAAATTATAAGGGGTGTATGGAATATGAAAACATATTATGAAAAAGATGCAAATGTAGAGTTATTACAAGGAAAAACTGTTGCAGTAGTTGGTTATGGATCACAAGGTCATGCGCAAGCACAAAATTTACGTGATTCTGGTGTAGAAGTTGTAGTTGGTGTTCGTCCTGGTAAGTCGTATGAAGTAGCGAAAGCGGATGGATTTGAAGTAATGTCTGTTTCAGAAGCGGTTCGAACCGCACAAGTTGTACAAATGTTATTGCCAGATGAACAGCAAGCTTATGTGTATAAAGCAGAGGTAGAAGAGAATCTTCGTGAAGGACAAATGTTACTTTTCTCGCATGGATTTAACATTCACTTCGGACAAATTAATCCGCCAAGTTACGTAGATGTAGCGATGGTCGCGCCAAAAAGTCCAGGTCATCTCGTTCGCCGTGTATTTCAAGAAGGAAATGGTGTTCCAGCATTAGTCGCAGTGCATCAAGATGCGACGGGAACAGCGCTACATGTAGCACTGGCGTATGCAAAAGGTGTAGGGTGTACACGTGCGGGGGTAATTGAAACGACATTCCAAGAAGAAACCGAAACGGACTTATTTGGAGAGCAAGCTGTACTTTGCGGCGGGGTAACTGCACTTGTGAAGGCTGGATTCGAAACGTTAACGGAAGGTGGGTATCGTCCTGAAATTGCATACTTTGAATGTTTGCATGAATTAAAGCTAATTGTCGATTTAATGTACGAAGGTGGATTAACGACTATGCGCCATTCTATTTCAGATACGGCAGAGTTTGGAGATTATGTAACAGGATCGAGAATTGTTACAGATGAAACGAAGAAGGAAATGAAGCGTGTTCTTACAGAAATTCAGCAAGGTGAATTTGCGAAGAAATGGATTTTAGAAAATCAAGCAGGGCGTCCGACGTATAATGCAATGAAAAAAGCAGAGCAAAATCATCAGTTAGAAAAAGTAGGAGCAGAGCTTCGTGAAATGATGAGCTGGATTCATGCACCGAAAGAATTAGTAAAGAAATAGAGTAAGAGAGTATAAATGAAAAATATGTAAGAGGGGATTTGACAAGATGAGAAGTGACATGATTAAAAAAGGTTTTGATAAAGCGCCGCACCGTAGTTTATTAAAAGCAACTGGTTTGAAAGATGAAGATTTTGATAAACCTTTCATAGCAATTTGTAATTCTTTTATTGAAATTATTCCAGGGCATAAACACTTGAACGAGTTTGGGAAACTTGTAAAAGAAGCCGTTCGCGCGGCAGGTATGGTACCATTCGAATTCAATACAATTGGAGTTGACGATGGTATTGCGATGGGACATATCGGTATGCGTTATTCTCTGCCGAGTCGTGAAATTATTGCAGATTCAGTAGAAACGGTTGTAAATGCACACTGGTTTGACGGCATGATTTGTATCCCAAACTGTGACAAAATTACACCAGGTATGATGATGGCTGCACTTCGTATTAACATTCCGACTGTGTTTGTTTCAGGCGGCCCGATGGCGGCTGGAAAAACGTCAAAAGGAGAAGTTGTTGATTTAAGCTCTGTTTTTGAAGGGGTAGGAGCTTATCAATCTGGGAAAATTTCAGAAGAAGAATTAAAAGATATTGAAGATCATGGCTGTCCATCTTGTGGCTCTTGTTCGGGTATGTTTACCGCGAACTCTATGAATTGTTTATGTGAAGTGTTAGGTTTAGCTCTTCCTGGTAACGGGAGTATTTTAGCAATTGATCCAAGACGTGAAGAGTTAATTAAACAAGCAGCAGAGAAATTGAAAATTTTAATTGAAAGAGATATTAAGCCGCGTGATATTGTAACAGAAGAAGCAATTGACGATGCTTTTGCACTTGATATGGCGATGGGTGGATCAACGAATACAGTATTACATACGCTAGCACTCGCACAAGAGGCAGGACTAGATTATGATATGAACCGTATTGATGCAGTTTCAAGACGTGTACCTCATTTATGTAAAGTAAGTCCAGCCTCAAATTGGCATATGGAAGATATTGATCGTGCGGGCGGGATTAGTGCAATTTTGAAAGAGATGAGCCGGAAAGAAGGAGTACTTCATCTTGATCGAATCACTGCTACTGGGCAAACATTAAGAGAAAATATTGCTGAGGCAGAGATTAAAGATAAGGAGGTTATTCACTCTCTCGAAAACCCTCATAGTGAAGAGGGGGGCTTACGTATATTAAAAGGAAATCTTGCTAAAGATGGAGCGGTTATTAAAAGCGGTGCAACAGAGGTAAAGCGTTTTGAAGGGCCTTGCGTTATTTTTAATTCACAAGATGAGGCACTTGCTGGCATTATGCTTGGGAAAGTGAAAAAAGGAGATGTAGTTGTCATTCGTTATGAAGGACCAAGAGGTGGCCCTGGTATGCCAGAAATGTTAGCCCCAACATCAGCAATTGCTGGAATGGGATTAGGTGCTGAGGTTGCATTATTAACGGATGGACGTTTCTCTGGAGCTTCACGTGGAATTTCAGTAGGACATATTTCACCAGAAGCAGCAGCTGGCGGGATGATTGCACTTCTTGAACAAGGGGATATTGTATGTATTGATGTTGAAGAACGCTTACTAGAAGTAAGAGTGAGTGATGAAGAATTAGAAAAGCGTAAAAAAGAATGGAAACGACCAGAACCGAAAGTAAAAACTGGCTGGCTTGGACGTTATGCACAAATGGTAACATCGGCGAATACAGGGGCTGTTCTGAAAATCCCACATTTTGATTGAGCCAATTTAAAAGAGATAAGGATGATATATAATGGTGCAAAAGGTAAAGGAGAGAGTGAAAATTGAAGATATCTTAATGGCGCATAATTGCCTGAAAGATATCGTTATTAAAACACCGTTACAACGTGATACAGTTTTATCTGAGAAATATGATTGTGACGTTTATGTAAAACGAGAAGACTTACAATTAATTCGCTCTTTCAAAATTCGTGGTGCGTACAATTTAATTCAAAGCTTACCGAAAGAAAAATTACAAAACGGTGTTGTTTGCGCAAGTGCTGGTAATCATGCGCAAGGAGTTGCTTATACGTGTAATTTATTGAAGATTACGTCAAAAATATTTATGCCCACAACAACACCGAAACAAAAAGTATCACAAGTACAATTTTTCGGTGGTGATTTCGCAGAGATTGTATTAGTTGGTGATACATTCGATAGCTCTTTCCAAGAAGCACAGCGCTATTGTGAAGAAAATAAGATGACATTTGTTCATCCGTTTGATGATCCGTATGTCGTTGCAGGTCAAGGGACAGTGGCAGTTGAAATTATGCATGATATGGAGAAATCAGTTGATTATATCTTTACAGCAATTGGCGGTGGTGGATTAGCATCAGGAGTTGGTACATATGTAAAAGGTGTTAGTCCTACTACAAAGGTTATTGGTGTAGAGCCAATGGGAGCTGCATCTATGAAAGAGGCTTTTCTTCAAAATGAAAATGTCGCATTGGAGAAAATAGATAGTTTTGTTGATGGGGCAGCTGTTAAAAAAGTAGGAAAGTTAACATTTGAAACTTGTAAAGATGTAATTGACGATATTATTTTAGTACCAGAGGGGAAAGTTTGTACGACGATTTTAGAACTGTATAAGAAAAATGCGATTGTAGCTGAACCGGCTGGTGCACTCTCTATTGCAGCGCTTGATTTATATAGAGATGAAATAAAAGGTAAAACAGTTGTATGTACGCTAAGTGGTGGAAATAATGATATTGATAGAATGCAAGAAATGAAAGAACGTTCTCTCGTTTATGAAGGGTTAAAGCATTATTTCATCATTGAATTTCCGCAGCGTTCAGGTGCGCTAAGAGAATTTCTTGATAAAGGATTAGGACCAGAAGATGACATTACGCGCTTTGAGTATATTAAGAAACATAATAAAGAAAATGGTCCAGCATTAGTCGGCGTAGAATTAAAACATAAAGAAGATTATGAGCAATTAATTACTCGCTTTAAAGAAAATAATATTCAATTTATGGAGCTTAATAAAAACCCTGTTTTGTTTGATTTACTTATTTAATAGAAGGAAAGAGTTAGCACCCAAATAAAAAAGATAGATACAAGCGGGGAAAAATAATGCTTGTTCTATCTTTTTTATAGTTAAACTAGATACTCATTAAATTCAAGAAGAATAAAGCTAGCTAACCAAAAAAATATCGCAATGCGAATAATTACATACATTGTAAATTCAAAGGGAGTAAGATTTCTCTCTCGCTTTATTTTTTTTAATAGTCTCACAGAATAAAAGGAACATAAAAGCAGGATTGCTATAGACATTTTATAGATGTTTTCTAAGAGGTTTATATTTTCTAATAACTCTTTCAGCATGTTTATCACCTATTCTGTAAAGTATATTACAGAGAAATAGATCTTGAGCTGTCTAGTTTCGTTTGTTTTTTATTTTCCCTGTATCATCAATTTCTACATCAGTTGAAATTGTTTGTAAATATTGAAGAGCTTTTTTCTTTTCTCCTTCATTTACAGGGGAAACTTGGTTGTTGCGAATGATATAAGGATTGAATGACATTTGGACATCCTTTCCTTTAAAAGTTAAAGTTAATACGCCAGTTTCAGCGCTTTTCCCATTCACATAACTCGGGAATAAAAAGTTACCTAATGAGTAAGCGATAGGAACTTTATTATAATACTCAAACCCTTGTAACCAATGTGGATGGCTTCCGACAATTGCGTTAGCTCCTGCTTCAACCATTTTAGGTACATATTGCTTTTGGTATTCTACCGGACGATTTGATTTTTCAACGCCCCAATGCATATAGACGATTAAATAGTCTGCATCTTTCTTTTGTTCTTTAATTGTTTTTGTTACAAGATTTAAATCATAGCCATTCGCAACGCCAGGTTTATTCTCACCAGCTACCCAATTAGAATCAGGCATAAATCGAACGAAGGAAAGAAATTTGAACTTTTTCCCTTTTACGGTCATTTCTCGTGCTGTATATGCATCTTTCGCATTTTTTCCGGCTCCAATGTAAGGGAACTTTAATTTTTCTACGTGAGAAATCGTATCTAATAATCCATCTTGCCCATAATCAAGTGTGTGGTTATTCCCAATATTTACGATGTCATATCCAGTGTTTTTAATAGCTTGTAGTGTAGATGGATCACTTTTAATCCAAAACAATTGCCCAGGTGCTTTCTTTTCTTTCGTTGTAAATGCCGACTCTAAATTCACAAAAGAAATATCAGCTTTTTTTATTTCTTCTTTTACATGTTGGAATGGGTAATCAGCCCCATTCTTTTCGATTATAGGACGTAATTGCCAATCAAACATTGTATCACCAGAGAAGGTGAGTGTGATTTCTTGGTCTTCTATTTTCTTTTCGCTTTTTGAAGCGGTTTTACTAGATTTGTTTTGCAAATCGGGTTTGTCTTTTGCTTTTGAAATAAAAGAGTAATTGATTAATAAAACAATCGGTGTAATGAAAAAGGCTATTAACAAAAATCGTTTTAGTAAAGTTTTCATATATACCTTCCCTTTTAATATTATCCCGCAATTAAATTAACACTGAATCTATTAAAGGTAATTAAAGTTACAAAAAATAGCGGGTTATGTAGTGGAAAACATTTGTTAATATTCTCAATATTAAGTTAACATATAGATAACCTGTAAATCAATGTATAAACCAAAATATAGAAATAAAGAATTCGAAGGGTGAAGAATGAGAAATGGTTATATTAGGAGCAGTTGTAAATGGGATTTGTATTATATTTGGTACTTTACTTGGTAAATTATTTAGTAGGATTCCAGAAAGTATGAAAGGGACGATAATGCACGCAATCGGTTTAGCGGTTACTGTGCTTGGGCTTCAAATGGCATTAAAAAGTGAAAACTTTCTTGTTGTCATACTGAGTTTAATGATTGGTACGGTAATTGGAGAATGGTTACAATTAGAAGAAAAGTTAAAACATTTAGGGGATTGGCTAGAAAATAAAGTTGGATCGAAAGGGAAAGGTAGCATATCAGAAGGTTTTGTAACAGCTACTTTAATTTTTGCAATTGGCGCGATGGGGATACTTGGTGCACTTGACAGTGGGATTCGCGGAAATCATGATATTTTATTTACAAAGGCGATTATCGATGGATTTATTTCTATTATATTAACGACAACTCTAGGAATTGGCGTAGTATTTTCGGCGATTCCAGTTGTTTTATATGAAGGTGGTATTGCAGTTTTTGCAACACAAATTAATAGTTTTGTCCCGAAAGAATTAATGAACCAATTTATAGTGGAGATGACGGCTACGGGCGGTATTATGATATCTGCTATTGGATTGAACTTGCTTAGTATTATTAAAATCAAGGTGGCAAATTTACTTCCAGGTATATTGGTAGTGGGTGTAATTGTTTCAATTATTTATGGTTACGGTTTGTTAGTAAATTAGTAGAGGATGGAAATACATATGGAGGAATTTCAATTTACAAAACGTGTGCATAAAATATTGGAGATTGCAGCAAAAGAGAGTGAGTGTAACATAATTCACCCGGTCCATCTGTTTATAGGTATGTGTAAAGAAGGTACAGGAGTTTGCGCTGAGTTATTTATGTATTTGTTTCATAAAGTGGGTCCAGATTTTTTAGAAAAACTTTCGTTACGAAAACGATTCGAGTTACATAATCAAGAATATAAAAAAATAGGGCAATATAAACTATCTTATAAAGCGATAGAAATTTTACAAATAGCGAAGAAACGTATGGAACGCTTTCAGCAAGTAGTAATTAATGAAGGACATATTATGTATGCATTATTTCGTATAGATACAGATATTGGTGAATTTATACATACACAAATGCAAGAAGATATATTACGTATTACAGCTGTCCCGAGAGACTTAGTGGTAGATTTAAATCGTTTTAAATCTATTTATAATACATTATTTTGTCATATAAGAAGAGCTAGTCCTTCTGATTTTGATAAGTTATCACGATTTGTAGCGGATGAATTTGGTGAACGGTGGTTACAGTCGGTTGTTTATGGATTTCGGACATATAACGAAAAGTTACCTATCTATATTGCACAGCAGGAGGAAGTAATAATTGGTTTCGCCTGTTACGATGTAGTGAGAGGAAAGAAAGGATTGTTTGGTCCGATGGGCATAGCGAAACAAAATCGTGTGAAAGGTGTAGGAAAAGAATTATTGCATCATTGTTTATATAATATGAAGCAAGATGGATATGAATATGCGATTATTGGACAAGCAGGTCCCATTGAGTTTTACGAGAGAAATTGTAATGCTCGTTTAATACCGATAGATAATAATTAACCAACTTCATTTAGGGGAGTTGGTTTTATTATGAAAATGATGTAGAGATGTAGTGGTTTTTACTAGAAAATAGCGGGTTTTGTAGTAAATCTTACATATAAAGCAAATTACTAAACTTTTTACAAGAAAGGGTGTAGAATGGGTATCTAAAGAAAGAAGGTGTGAAAATGGCCAGCTGGAAACGAAATTTGATGATTTGTTGGCTAGGTTGTTTTACCACTGCAGCCGGTATGAGTTTAGTAATTCCTTTTTTATCTTTTTATATTGAGGAATTAGGAGTAACCGGCACTTCTAGTATTGCACAGTGGTCGGGACTTGCATTTGGTATAACATTTTTAATGGGTGCGATCGTGTCACCAATATGGGGAAAGCTTGGTGATATACATGGACGGAAATTGATGCTGATTCGTGCGAGCCTTGGTATGGCGATTATTATGACGCTTATGGGGTTTGTAACGGATGTGTATCAACTAGTCGCACTAAGATTTTTGATGGGAGCAGTATCTGGTTTCCTTTCAACGGCGATGACATTTATTGCAGCAGAAACTCCGAAAGAACATTCAGGTTGGGCAATTTCTACAATTTCAACTGGTGGTGTGAGCGGTTCGTTACTTGGCCCGTTACTTGGAGGTTATTTGTCTGAGTTAATTGGAATGCGTCATGTCTTTCTTGTTACAGGAGCTTTTTTATTCCTTTCCTTTCTCATCGTTTTTTTCTTCCTGCATGAAGAAAATCACTCTGCTCAAGCAAAAAAAACACAGCCGAAAAAAGTATGGACGATGGTCCCAGCGAAGCATTTAATTATTAGTTTATTTGTAACAACATTTATTATTCAACTTGCTAATATGTCAGTTCAACCCATTGTTACATTGTACGTGAAAAATTTAGTAGGTCCTCATACTGCACATATTGAAACAATTGCGGGAGCAGTTATGTCAGCGACAGGATTAGCAGTTATTTTGGCAGCACCAAGACTAGGAAGATTATCAGATCATATCGGTCCTCAAAAAACGTTAGTTGTAGCGTTATTTGCAGCAGGAATTATTTTTATCCCGCAAGCATTTGTAACCTCAGCTTGGCAACTATTAATTCTTCGATTTTTATTAGGTATCGCACAAGCAGGATTATTGCCTTCCGTACAAACTCTACTAAAACAACATACACCAACCCATGTTACGGGACGAATATTTGGATATAATCAGTCGTTTCAGTTTTTAGGAAATATGATTGGTCCAGTGCTCGGGGGACAAATTGCAGCGCATGCAGGCTTCCAATATGTTTTCCTCTCTACATCATCACTATTATTTATTGCGTGTATTTGGGTTTATTTTCATAATAAGAACGAAGAAGTATCAGAGAAACGACATTTGGAAGTTAGTTAACTAAGTGAATGAAAAAGAAAAAGGATGAAGCAACGATTGCTTCATCCTTTTCTTTAAAATTGAAGACAGAGATAACTTAATGTACCAAGCTCATAACTACGGTGAATGACTTCACCGCTATTCTCGCCACTTCCCATTGCAATAAACAAAGGAACAAAATGCTCTGCTCTTGGTACTGCTAATTGTGCATGAGGGGCATTATTCTCCCAATTAAACAATGCATCTTTATCGTTATTCTGCATATGTTTAATAATCCAATCATCAAATTCAATTGCCCATTGTTCGGGTGTCGTTTGATTCCATTTCAAAGCTCGTAAGTTATGAACGGTAACACCGCTACCGATTATTAAAATATCTTCTTGTCCAAGTCCTTTAAGTGCTTCTCCAATGTTAAATTGCTCTTTTGCAGGAAGGAATGGATTGACTGAAATTTGGATGACAGGAATATTTGCTTCTGGATACATGCGGTGCAGAAGAGTCCATGAGCCATGATCTAAACCTCTCGTCATATTATGATGGACTGGAATACCTTTGTTTTTAAATTTTGTTTCTAACATAGATGCAATGTAAGAAGAACCTTTCGCACGATATTTGATTTCGTATAACTCAGGAGGAAAACCTCCAAAATCATAAATTGTTTCATATTCGTTATCTGATGAAGAAATTGTTAATACCTCACTTTCCCAGTGAGCAGTGAAAATAACAATCGCTTTCGGTTTATATGTTTCTCCAAGTTTTTTTAAAAACCTTGTATAGTCTGTATCTTGAATAGCAAGCATCGGTGATCCATGTGCTAAAAATAATGATGGCATCATATTAGAAACCTCCCAAAAATATAATAAGTTACTTTATGTAAGTAACTATATAATTTTATTTTAAGTTCGTCAACATAATAGTTATTGAGCTAATTGGAAAAGCGAGTCATTTGTCATAATGAAAGCAATTGCATATAATACATAATAAGAATAATGAATGGATATTCATTTTTTGATATACATAATAGAGTTGGGGGCTGACGAAATGAACGTACAGGAAAGTTTCGTTACGGCATTGGATGGATCGGAAATTTATTTACGTAAGTGGCTACCAGAAGGAGATCCGCGAGGGATTATTCAAATTGCACATGGTATGACAGAACATGCAGGTGTTTATACAGACTTTATTGCTGCGTTATTAAAAGCAGGGTATGGTGTTTATGCACATGATCATAAAGGGCATGGGAAAACAGTAAAAAGAGAAGAAGATTATGGTCATTTTGAACCAAATGTAGGTTGGAGTAAGGCTGTGTCTGATGTTATTTTTGTATCAGAAACAATAAGAAAAGAGCAGACATGCCCGTTATTTTTACTTGGACATAGTATGGGCTCTTTTTTATCAAGACGTGCTGTACAACTGAAAGGTGAATTATATGATGGATTCCTTATTTCAGGAACTGGTGGAAATCCAGGGCTTTTAGGCAGTATCGGTCATAAAGTAGCGACAATTGAGATGAAATTACGCGGGGAAAAAACGAAAAGTCCGATGCTAAACTTTTTATCTTTCGGAAACTTCAATTCACATTTTAAACCAAATCGTACAAAATTTGATTGGTTATCTTCAGATAATAATCAAGTTGATAAATATATTGCGGATCCGTTATGTGGATTCATTTGTACGACGAGTTTTTATCGAGAATTATTTTCTGGTGTATTAGAAGTAAATAAACTAGAAGTGTTCAAGAAAACACCGAAAAACCTTCCAATACATATTTTTTCAGGAGATCGTGATCCTGTTGGGGATATGGGGAAAGGTGTAAAGGAAGTATATGAAAACTATAAAAAATGTGACGTGAAAGATGTAACGCTACGTTTATATGAAAATGGCAGACATGAAATGTTTCATGAAGTAAATAAGGATGAAGTATTTAAAGATTTAATTTCGTGGTTAGATGCGCATAATAAATGAGAAAGATAATCCCAAACTGTTTGTAGTTTGGGATTATTTATTATACATAAATAGGGACAATAAATTCTTAAATTCACTTTACTTAATAAAAAATAAATCTTATTCTATATAATTAAACAGATAGCAAGCTCTGTGTAAGTAAGGAGATGAATGTATGAGATTTGGAATTATCGGTCCATCAGAAGATGAAATTACGCCTTTTATTGAAGAAATGTCTAATAAGGAAATAACGAATCTTGCGATGTTAACATTTCACAGTGGGAAATATGAGAATGTAGAAGTTGTTGCCTTATATTGTGGTGTATGTAAAGTTAATGCAGCTATTGCAACTCAAATATTAATCGATAAATTCAATGTAACGCATATTATTGTCACAGGTGTTGCAGGAGCAATCGACAAAGTATTGGAAATTGGAGATACAGTAATTTCAACAGAAATAGCATATCATGATGTTGATGAAGGGATATTAACTGAATATCATCCTTGGATGGAAAGTGTATATTTTAGAACGGATAGAAACCTGCTTGAATTAAGCAGAGAAGTGGTTGAGAACAATCAATTCGCTCAAAATGTTTATTTTGGAAAAGTTGTTACTGGAGAAGCGTTTATTAGTGAGAGTGGTCGTACAGAAATAATCTCTAAATACAATCCACTTTGTGTAGATATGGAAACTGCAAGTATAGCCCACGTCTGCTATGCAAATACGATTCCGTTTTTAGCAGTGAGATCAATAACAGATACAGAAGAAGCGTCTGGCATAGAAGTGTTCGAAGATAATTGTGTATCTGCTTCGCATAATTCAATTTATTTTGTTAAAAAGTTACTAGAGTCTTTAAAAAAATAAAGAAATATTGTATGAGAGGAAACCTCACTTTTCTGAAGTGAGGTTTTTTGTAGTAACGAAGTAATAGTGAATAAAACTAATTTTAAAAGTAACTTAAAATCAAACTTTTTATAAAGCAACAGATGCTCGTTCATAATAGTAGTATAATAGTGAATGAGGTGTTAATAGAATGGAAGATAGAACGTTAGGTTTATTACTAGATGTTGTTGGTGAATTATTTTCAGATGAAATTTCAATTGCTGTTTCGAATACGAAAGAATATATTTACTACCGGCCAAGTAAACGAATTGATTTAAAGATTAGTGTCGGGGATCCTATAAAGGAAGGAACGATTGCTCATAAATCGATGGTGATGAATCAAAAAACATCTGAGTTTATTAATCGGGATGTTTTTGGTATTCCTTATCATGGAATGGCTGTACCATTTTCAAACAATGGAAAGCTTGAAGGGTGCGTAACGGCAATTTATCCAGCTTTAACGGATGGAAAGTCAGTCGTTACTTTAAAAACAACAGACGGCTGGATTCCGGTTCCTTTTTCAAAGGTTATGTATTTAGAGGCTAAAGATAAAAAGACGTATGTGAATTCAGAAGAGTTATCAGGAACACATAAATACTCTCTACAAGAATTCGAATACTTGCTTCCGAAAGATTCATTTATTAGATGTCACCGTTCGTTTATTGTAAATGTTAATCATATTAAAGCGATTTATCCTGATACCCATTCTACTTTTGTACTTTCGATGGATAATGGTGAGAGGGTACCAGTTAGTCAATCATACGCTAGTTATTTCCGTAAGCTTCTAGGATTCTAAATTTTTCTGCTTTAGAACCTAGATTTGCTGTTCTGTCTGAATTTTCGGCATTGTATACTAAAATCCCTATTTTGATAGTGTTAATGTGTAAAATAATTATGAATATTCAATGAGAGAGGGATTACATATGGAGAACAATTTAGATAGAATCAGAGATCAACGTCTAAAAGATCGGGTAGTTACACCTGAAGAAGCAGCTTCCTGGATTCAAAGTGGAATGACTTTAGGCTTAAGTGGGTTTACACGTGCAGGTGATGTGAAAGCAGTCCCATTTGCGCTTGTAAACCGAGTTAAGAATGATGAATCTTTTAAAGTAAATGTTTATACTGGGGCTTCTTTAGGCTCGGATGTAGACAAATTATTTGCTGAGGCAGGAATTTTAGGGAAACGATTGCCTTTCCAAGCTGATGCGACAATGCGAAAAGGAATTAATAACGGAGACTTTTTATTTGTAGATCAGCACTTATCTCATACAGCAGAGTTACTTCGTGCTGACGTTCTAGATATAGATTTCGCTATTTTGGAAGCGGTTGCGATTACAGAGGACGGAATGATTATTCCAACCACTTCAATTGGAAATTCCTTAGCGTTTTCCTTAAATGCTAAGTCTATTATTATTGAAATGAATATGGCTCAATCCGCGCAATTAGAGGGGCTACATGATCTATATGAACCAGGTAAACAAGGAGAGAGGCTTCCAATTCCGCTTGTGAAAACGGATGACCGAATTGGAACAATCGGTATTCCAATTGATCCTGAAAAAGTAAAGGGAATTGTGTTTACGAATCAATTGGATTCGCCATCGACAATTGTTCCTCCGGATGAAGAAACTGTTATTATGGCACAGCATTTAATAGAATTCCTTCGAGAAGAAGTCAAAGTAGGCCGATTAACAAATCGTTTAGCGCCGTTACAATCAGGAATTGGTTCAGTGGCTAACGCCGTATTGCATGGAATGTTAGATTTAGAATTTGAAGATTTAGAAGTATATTCCGAGGTTTTACAAGATGCAGTTTTTGATCTTATGGATGCTGGAAAAGTCAATTTTGCTTCTTGTTGTTCTATCACGCTTTCTGAAGAGAAAATGCAACAAGTATTTTCTAACTTTGAAAAATATCGTGACAAATTAATGATGCGTCCACAAGAGATTTCCAATCATCCTGAAATTATTCGTCGCCTTGGATTAATCTCAATTAATACTGCATTAGAATTAGATATATACGGAAATGTTAACTCTACTCACGTTTTAGGTACAAAAATGATGAATGGTATTGGTGGGTCTGGCGATTTTGCAAGAAATGCACGCCTAGCTATCTTTGTTACTAAATCGATTGCGAAGGGTGGGAACATTTCAAGCATCGTTCCTTTCGTTTCACATGTAGATCATACAGAACATGATGTAGATGTTATCGTCACTGAACAGGGGTATGCTGACTTAAGAGGGCTTGCGCCAAGAGAAAGAGTGGAACTTATTATTGAGAATTGCGCACATCCAATGTATCGTGATCAACTACGTGCTTATTACGAAGAAGCAAAAACAAGAGGTGGACAAACTCCTCATATTTTAGAAAAAGCTTTTTCTTGGCATACGAATTATGCTAAAAATGGAACAATGCTTGCAGTGAACTGCACCCCAATTGTTAGACACAGTCTAACAATTGGAGGTGCAGTTTTTCT
>NZ_JBMDKC010000109.1:0-18491 GCF_057809515.1 Bacillus sp. FG16 | reverse complement strand
AAGCTTGCTTTTTTCTTATTCCCCCTTTTCGGGGGGATGGGCAAAAACACCCAACCTCAGACATTTTACGTTTTTCCCACTCTTCAATATTTTCATCTACTGCTTCTATTGATTCTCTTTCATATTCTTCTAAAAATGTTTCATGTCGTTTATTTTTCCGGTAACTATCAATCGCCTTGTTTTTCGCGGTCCTCAAAATATAGCGTTTAAGCTCTTGAGTAGCCAAGCTATGGAGCTTTTCCAAGTTCTTATAAAGAGTAATAAACGTCTCTTGAACCGCATCTTCAGCCTGTTGAATATTATTTAAAATAGAATAAGCTACATAATAAATTTTTTGTTCATACAACTCATATAGCTCTTCCATCTTTTCATAATCTTTGTTTGTAACTTTCATATAATTCCTCCTCTCACTCTATATAACGAATGAGCACTGTAACTTTGTGACACTGCAAAATCTTTTTATATATAAAATTTAATAATAGAATAAGCAAAAGCCCAATTTCTCTATTGTAACTGAGAAATTGGGCTTTTTAATATTAGAATTTTCCTGACTGTATCTCTAAGAAAAATTCTTTTACACCTTTTCAATATGCAGTATTTGCTCTATCGCTTCTTTTAACAAATTCTTTGTCTCTTCAAAGTTATGATTCTTCTTTTCCTCCGATTGCACCGTATAAAACTCAGCAAACGAACGCTCTTTATATCTTGGTACGACATGCATATGGTAATGTGTTAACTCGTTAAATACTCCACCATTTTGACAAACTGTAATTCCATCTGGTTTATATAATGCCTTAATCGCTTTTGAAATCAGCTTAGAAGCATCCATAATTGATTTTGCTACAACGTCATCTAATTCGTCTACTTCTACAACATGCTGCTTTGGCACAATTAAAGTATGTCCTGGGTAGAAAGGCGCATGATCTAAAAAGCAAGTTACATAATCATCTTCATATACTTTATATATTTTTTCCTCTTCGTTTGCTAATTTACAACCTAAACATTTCATAATACTTCCTCCTCTGTTAAAAACATAAAAACGTGAGAGCTATACTCTCACGCTTTTATGTTTCACTTTATTAGTTCAATTGTTTCCGTAACTTTTATACTATCTTTTACAGATTGAACAATCGTGCAATTTTTCACTGCAAGCTGCAATGCTTTGTCCAACTGCTCTTCTGTAATGTTTTCCGCTTTAATTTTATAGTGCAAATGAACACTTTCAACTGGTTTGGATAAAGCTTCACTTCTACCAATTTCAGTTTCGATCGTAAACGTATCGTATGTAATACGTTTCTTTTCTAAAATTGTTCGAAAGACAATTGCACTACATCCTGCGATAGAAGAAACGAGTAATTGTAACGGTGAATACCCGTTTTCTTTTCCAATCGCTAATTGAGCGTACGATAAATCTGCCTTTATATCATCGTGTTTGATTGTTAGTTTCATTTGTTTTGTCCATCTCCACTTTCATCGGTTTCTGCTGTTTCTTACTCATATAATAATAATATATATAGCAGAAAATGATAAATGGAATACCGCAGTATAACGCCATTCTTTGTTCAGGAATAAACGCTAAACTAATAACAACGATGCTATTTGTAATTAAAGCTAAAATTGGAACAATCGGATATAGTGGTGTTCTATACTTTAAGTCCTCTAACTTTCCTCCGCCTTTTATATACTGACTTCTAAAGCGAAGTTGCGATAGAGCAATAATGATCCAACTTGAAACAGCCGATAAACCAGCTATCGATAATAAGTACATGTATACTGTATCTTCTGCAAGGAAACTTGTGAATAGGGATAATCCAGCTACCGCAATCGTTACGACTAGCGCTGTAATTGGAATACCACGTTTATTTACTTTCTTGAAAGAAGTTGGTGCCATTCCTTCATTTGCAAGTGACCATAATATACGTGTCGCTGCATATAATCCAGAGTTCGCTACAGATAATAACGCAGTAATAATAACAAAGTTCATAATATCAGCTGCATATGGAATACCGATTTTATCAAATACAACTACGAATGGACTTTCAATTACGCCTGCTTCCTTCCAAGAAATTAATCCTACTAAAATTGTCATTGTTAAAATGAAGAATAACATAATACGCCATACTGTATTACGGATCGCACGTGGAATTGTTTTTTCTGGATTTTCACTTTCTCCCGCTGCAATTCCGATTAACTCTGTTCCTTGGAACGAGAAGTTAACTGTAATCATTGTAAGTAATACGGCAGCTAGTCCATTTGGGAAAAGTCCACCATCGCTTACAAAGTTAGAGAAAAGAGGTGCTGCTTCTTTTCCGTCATATGATATAAATCCTAATAATGCACTACCACCAAGAACAACAAATGCAAGGATTGTAATTACTTTAATACTAGAAAACCAAAATTCTAATTCAGCGTAGCTTTTCGCTGAGATAGCATTTGACGCATATAGAATAACGCCGAATACAAGGCACCATACCCAAACATCAACATTTGGAAACCATCTTTTCATCATTAAACCTATTGACGTTAATTCTAGACCCACTGTTACTGCCCAGCCGAGCCAGTATAACCAGCCAATCATAAAGCCCGTTCCTGGTCCAATAAACTTCGTTGCATACTTTTGGAAAGATCCCGAAACTGGCATTGCTACTGTTAACTCTCCAAGACAAAGCATTGTTAAATACATAATAAATCCGCCTACTAAATATGAAAGGATGGCTCCCCCTGGTCCAGCCTGATTAATAGTGTAACCTGAACCTAAGAAAAAACCAGTTCCGATTACACCACCAAGTGCGATCATAAATAAATGTCTACTCTTCATCGTACGATGTAATTTCTCATTCGTTGGTTGCTGCATCTAAATCCTCCCCCTACCATACCCCTATGTCTTGTTAAAATTTTCTGATAATAAAAATATACACGAAAGCGATTACATTTTCTATATAAAATTAAAACTTTTCTGATAAAATAATATAAAAAATCTAATTATTGCAAGATTTAGATTCTATTTAGAGGAAAATAAGGATAAACAAGGAAAAAACCCTCACATATATTGTAAGGGTTAACGGAGTTCTAATCTTCTGGATAAAATTGATAAACTATAATTTACGATAAAATACATACAAGCTACTACTATAAACGTCGGGATCATGTAATTCACATTTTGTCCGCTACTAATTTGAGCATTATGCATAAGTTCAGGTAGTGATATAACAACCGCTAGCGACGTATCCTTCAGCAATGAAATAAATTGACTAACAAGTGGCGGAACCATTCTCCTTAATGCTTGCGGCAAAATAATATACCAAAGTGCTTGAACATACGTTAATCCTGAAGATCTTGCAGCCTCAACCTGCCCTTTTTCAATCGATAATAGACCACTTCGAACAATTTCAGATATCATTGCTGCTTCAAATATTGTTAAAGCAACAATTGCAGCTGTTATAATTTCTAATTTCAAGCCTGCTTCTGGAAGTGCAAAATACGTAAAAAATATAATTAAAAGAAGCGGTAAATTTCGAATCACTTCAACGATAATTCCTAATATTTGTGAGACGACTGGTATTTTCATGTAGCGCAATATCCCTATTACACTACCAATAATAAAGCTAAGTACAATTGCTACGAACGCTACCTCTAGTGTTATGAGTAATCCTTTTAATAAAAACAGAATATGATCTCCTGTAATTGCTCCCTTAAAATCCATTTACACCGCCTCCTTTGCTAAGCGTTTTTCTAAATAACGCACTAGCATACTGAGCGGAATTGTTAATATTAAATAAAACATCCCGACAAATATATAAACATCAAACGTAACAAACGTCTTCGTGGAAATTAAATCTCCTTGATACATTAAATCAGTACCAGCAATAATTCCGAGTATTGAGGAGTTTTTAACTAAATTGAGAAATTGATTTCCTAAAGGGGGGATTACAATTTTCATAGCTTGAGGTAAGACAACATAATACATTCCTTGCACATACGTTAATCCTGAGGAACGCGCAGCTTCCATTTGCCCTTTCGCAACTGATAAAATACCAGCGCGAATTACTTCTGCAATAAATGCTGCAGTATATATCGTAAGCGTAACTGTTCCTGCTACAAAACCATTTAACGTAATTCCTATTACAGGTAAAGCGAAATAGAATATAAATGCAATTAATACGAGTGGAATATTTCTTACAAACTCTACAAAAGCGGATCCCATCCAATTTAAAATACGAATAGGTGCAATACGCATTACTGCCAAAATTACGCCTAAAATAAAACTGCCTATTAATGCAATTACACTAGACATAACTGTATATTTAAACCCTTCTAAATACATATCAATGTTATTCGTTAATATAGAAAAATCAGGCACATATTCTCCCCTCTTTCTTTACAAGAAGAGGATGAGTACTCTCATCCTCTCACTCTTACTATTTATCAAGAAAAATAAAGTTTCACTTTACTTCTCTTGTTTTTGACCGATCCATTTTTCATACAATTTATCGTATTCCCCGCTCGCCTTCATATCTTTTAGTAAGTTATTAATCTCTTTCGTTAAATCGTCTGCACCTTTTTGCACTGCAATTCCGTACGGTTCATCTGTGAAAATTTTTCCTACTACTTCATAATTAGCATCTTGTTTTGCCATTCCATAAAGAATCGCATTATCTGTCGTTAACACATCACCTTTACCTGCCTTTAACGCTGTAAATGCCTCACTATAATTTTCAAATTCTAATACAGTCGCTTCTGGTGACTTTTGACGAATGTTATTTGTAGATGTTGATCCTTTTACAGCTAATACTTTAACGCCTTGTTTTATATCATCGACGCTCTTAATATTGCTTCCTTTTTTCACAAGTAACGATTGTCCTGCTTTAAAATATACATCTGAAAAATCCACTTCTTTTTTGCGTTCTTCCGTAATTGTCATTGTCGCAATAATTGCATCAATATCACCATTTTTCAGCATTGGAATACGTGTTTTAGACGTTACTTCTTTCAACTCTAGCTTCTTTTCATCTCCAAGAATCTTTTTCGCAAGTGCCTTCGCGATATCAACATCGAATCCTTCTACCTGCCCTGTTGAAGGATTTTTCAATCCAAATAAATTCGTATCATTCTTCACCCCAACTACTAATTTCCCTCGTTTCTTAATTTGCTCAACAGCCCCGCCTTGCTTCGTATTTGTTTCCTTTGCCTCATCTTTCTTACTTCCGCATCCAGCAACAACAAGCACGAATAAACATGAAAATACGATTAAAGTAAATAACTTTTTCATTTTAAGCATGAAATTCCTCCTCTAATGATTTAACACCCGACTTAAAAATAAACGAGCTCTTTCTTGTTCAGGATTTGCAAAAAATTGCGCCGGTGTTGTATCCTCAATGATTTGGCCATCATCCATAAATAAAATTCGATCTGCTACTTCTCTTGCAAATCCCATTTCATGCGTGACAACGACCATTGTCATCCCTTCTTTAGCTAGCGTTTTCATAACATCAAGTACTTCCCCGATCATCTCCGGATCAAGAGCAGACGTAGGCTCATCGAACAGCATAATTTCCGGTTGCATCGCAAGTCCTCTAGCAATTGCTACCCTTTGCTGTTGTCCTCCGGATAATTGATGCGGATATACATTAGCCTTCTCCGGGATTCCTACTTTCTCTAAATAAAACATTGCTGTTTTTCTCTGCTTCTTCTTTGGAAACTTTATTTACTTTAATCGGTGCTAGTGTAATATTTTGCAGAACTGTTTTATGTGGATATAAATAAAAATGTTGAAAGACCATCCCAATATTTCGCCGCAATTCATTCATGTCCGTTTTTTTATTGTGTACCTCTGTATTTTGTACAATTAATTCTCCATCTGTAATTGCCTCTAATTGATTTATACATCGAAGCAATGTACTTTTTCCTGATCCTGAAGGCCCGACAACTACTACCACTTCGCCTTTTTTCACTTGCACATTAATATTTTTCAAAACTTGAAAGTTACCATAATATTTATTTACATTACGAAATTCTATCAACATACTCCCCCTTCCCCTAACAACGCATGTACATTCTTTTTATATTCAAAAATAGTCCCAAAAATAACTTTCAGCTTCAATTTGTCCATAAAAAAAGCAAAGGGTTTCCCCTTTGCTTTTTTCATTTCTATTCTATTAAGATACTTCTTCTTTCTTATCTTTCCCGTATTCATGCTCCCAAAAATCAGCATTTTTAATTCCTAATTCCTGCGGATCAAATACTGGATCTTTCCCTTCTTTTTTCTGCTTTTCATAATCTTTTAATGCGATCAATGCTGGTTTTTGTAGTAGTAAAATCGCGATAATGTTAACCCATGCCATAATCCCTACACCAATGTCACCTAAAGCCCATGCTGTTGCAGCTGTTTTTACACAACCATAGAATACGACTCCTAAGAATACAAATTTTAGTACGATGGACATCCAAGGACGGTCTTTATCACGATTTAAGTATGCAATATTCGTTTCTGCAATGTAGTAATACGCCATAATTGTTGTAAACGCGAAGAATAGTAAAGAAATTGCAACGAAACCGTTTCCAAATCCAGGGAAAACAGATTCTACTGCTGCCTGTGTATAACCAGGACCCGGCTGCGCACCATTTAATTTATTAACGATAAAGTTTTTTCCGCTTGCATCAAATACGTTATACATGCCTGTAATAATCATCATAAATGCTGTTGCTGAACAAACAAATAATGTATCAATGTAAACGGAAAATGCTTGTACTAACCCTTGTTTAGCTGGATGTGATACTTCAGCAGCTGCCGCCGCATGGGCCCCAGTTCCTTGCCCTGCTTCATTGGAATAAATACCACGTTTTACTCCCCAAGAGATTGCTAAACCAATAATTCCACCAAAAGCTGCTTCTAATGCAAATGCACTTTTTAAAATTAACATGAAAGCATCTGGTAATTTTTCAATATTCATAGCAACAATGACGCAAGCTACTAAAATATAACCAAGCGCCATAAATGGCACTACAACTTGCGCTACGTTAACAATTCGCTTAACTCCACCAAAAATAATAAGCGCTAATGCCGCTACTAATACCGCTCCGGATACAGAAGTATTAATACCGAAAGCTGTTTCCAAACTTACAGCAATACTATTTGCCTGAACACCCGGTAACAGCATCCCCGTTGCAAGAATTGTTGCTGCAACGAATACTAATGCATACCATTTAACCCCTAACCCTTTTTCAATGTAATAAGCTGGACCACCACGGAATTGCCCTTGATGCTTCGTCTTATATATTTGTGCAAGTGTCGATTCTACATAAGCAGAACCTGCTCCTAGAAACGCGACCGCCCACATCCAAAAGACAGCTCCTGGACCACCAAATGCAACAGCCGTTGCAACACCCGCAATATTTCCTGTTCCAACGCGCCCTGATAAAGAAAGTGCTAACGCCTGGAACGAAGAAACACCAGCATCCGATTTTTCTCCTTGAAATGTAAGCTTCACCATTTCTCCTACATGCCTTACTTGTAAAAACCTCGTTCGAATGGAAAAATATAAACCTGCTCCTAAACATAAATAAACAAGTGCTGGACTCCAAACAATATTATTGATCCAACTTACGATAGCTTCCAACATTCCCCCTCCTCTTTTTATAAAGAATATTCAGAATATATATAAAATTATAAGTGTATACCGAATCTAGGACAATATTATTTTAATAAAGTAAACATATTTTTGTATAAAAAAACAAAGTATATATTTGTTTTATATACTTTGTTTTGAACTAAATGTATTATATATTCACAATTGCTTCTTTTTTGATAATTCTTCCGTATAGCTCTTCCGATAATTTCAAGAAATTATCAGGCATATCTTTCCCTTTAAACTTCTTTTGAAGCGTTCCATATAAACCTATATCACGTAAGCGTAAAAATAGTGGTAACGATTCATACCAACTATCCGCCAGCCTGTGCTCATATTCGTATCCTTTTCTTAACACTTGTAACTGTTTACGAGCGAATGTCGTCTTCTCCTCCACTGTCCACGGTGCAAAAAGGACCGAGTAATAAAGAACCATTGCCAAATCATGAATGAAGTAATTATAGGCAGCATCATCAAAATCAAAGATTGTTAGCTCTTTTCCATCATAATGGAAATTACCTGGATGAATATCGCCATGCATAAGACCGAACGTTTCTCTGCCAATTGGAAGAGTCTTTATTTCCTCCATTAATACAGCAGCAATCTCTTTCACTTTCTCATCTTCTAATTCATTAACAATGCTACTCTCGTCCTCTTCCCACGTATCACGGTAATCTGTTTTAGGATAATCCATTGTAAGGCGATGCAGTTGTCCAATCGCTTTTCCCCACGCTTCAAAGTAAGTATTTCCCCAATAAGGCGATTCCTCTCCTTTTACTTGCTCGCCTTTTGCATATGTAAATAAAGACGCGAAAAAGAACGTTCCATCCTCTGCTACAATTTCTTCTACAAGATTCTGAGACGTTGAATAAAGAGGTCCTGCTACCTTTGCCCCATTCTCCGCAACATATCGTAAAAAATCTAGTTCCGCCTCTACCTCTTGTTTAGAGCGATGAGAAGAATGCGTTAAACGTAATACGTAATCTTCATCATTATCACCCTTCGCCTTAAAAATATAATTTTCAAAATCTCCAAGTGGCTTTTCTTCCACTGTTACATGAAATTCTCTTGCCGCTCTTGCTAAAATTTCCTTTGTAAAAACACGTTCTACAGCTATTTCCATATGTATCCCTCCTATATATCTTCTTAATTCGACACAAATGTGAGAAGTACTGCTATGAAATTGAATAGTGCACAAAAGACAATGTAACGTAACTTTCAATCCTCTTTTTTTAAAAATAATTCAAGCATAAATTTCTCACAAACGACAAAAATTAACAGAAACAATTGCACTTTAAAAGAGGTGGAAATTATGACAGAGAAAAAAGAACAACAAAAGAGTAAAAAACAAAAGCATATGTTTCCATCACTTCCGGAGAACATTAATTACATTGAAAATAAACTTTCTCATTCTGATGATATAAAAAAATTAGATCTCCCTTTTCAAAACGGAAAAGGAACAATCTTATATATCGAATCTTTAGCAGATCCAAATCTAATTCATCAGTTAGCCCTTGAGCCTTTATTGACACGGTCAGACTTAGCTTTAGATAAAGCTTTTTCTACATTGAATATGACAAAAGAAACGAATTTAAATTATGGTGTGCAGCTTTTATTACAAGGTAAATCATTATATTTCCATGAGCAAGTCGAAAGCTTTTGTATTTTTGAAACAGCTCTATCTTTAAAAAGAGATATAACAGAGCCTGATAATGAAGGTATTGTACGTGGACCGCATACTGGTTTTGTAGAAGATTTAGCAACGAATTTAGCTTCTATTCGTAAACTCATTAAGAGTCCAAATGTAGTTGTTAAATATTTTACACTCGGTGAAGAAATGCACACGAAAGTAGCTATTGCTTATATTCAAAATATAGCTAATGATGATCTCGTTACCGAAGTAAAAAGAAGGCTAGAAACTATTAAAACCGATTCCCTTATGGCACCAGGTTATATACAAGAATTTATAGAAGATAATTCTTTCTCGCCATTTCCACAACAATTAAATACAGAGCGGCCAGATAGAACTGTCGCTAATTTAATGGAAGGCCGAGTTGCTATTTTATCCGATGGAGATCCAACAGCTCTTATCGTTCCTGTTACGTTATTCGCTTTCTATCAATCACCAGATGACTATAATAACCGCTGGATTGTTGGTTCTTTCGTCCGAATGATTCGCCTAGTGAGCTTCTTGATTGCCTTTCTCTTACCAGCTATATATATCGCAACCGTCGCTTTTCATCCTGATGTGTTGCCACTCGAGCTCGTTTATACAATTAAAGCTTCATTAGAAAAAGTACCTCTCCCTCCCATTTTTGAGGCTCTCTTAATGGAATTGATTTTCGAATTATTACGGGAAGCTGGTATTCGCTTGCCAAGCCGAGTTGGACAAACAATCGGTATTGTAGGCGGTTTAGTAATTGGTGATGCGATTGTAAAAGCTGGACTCGTTTCTTATACGATGATTATCGTTGTAGCTTTAACTGCAATTGCATCTTTTCTCGTTCCATCAAACGATATGAGTTCAGCAGTTCGTATTCTTCGTTTTCCATTAATGATTCTTGCTGCCATATTTGGATATGTAGGAATATCATTCGGTCTAATTATAACTTTCGTTCACTTATGTCAGCTTCATTCGTTTCATACACCATATCTTTCTCCTCTTGCACCTATGCGGATCAAAGATATGAAAGATTCTTTTGTAAGACTTCCAATTTGGTCGTTTTGGGAACGGCCTCATGATCCAAAGCCGAAAAAAATGCAACGACAGCATGTAACGAGAGAGGATGAGAATGGTGACAAACACGCAAAGTAAAATTTCACTTGTTCAATTTACCTTTTTCGTTATTCAGTGCCAAATCGGAGTTGGTATACTTTCTTTACCAAACCGTCTTCACCCAATAGCGAAAGGTGGCGGATGGATTTCTGCTCTCATCGCTGGTCTTGCAATACAACTTATTATTTTACTTATGTGGTTTTTGTTAAGAAGATTTCCTGATGCAACTATGTATGAAATTTCTTCTATAATGTTTGGGAATAAATTCGGAAAACTATTAGGATTTTCATATGTTCTTTATTTTACACTTATCGGTATGACCGTTATGTTAAATGCTTGTAATGTCATTAAAGTATGGGTTTTGCAAGCAACCCCTTGGTCTGCAATTCTCATACTATTTACAATAGCTTGCTGCTATGTAGCCTATAATACATTTAAAGTAATTGTAAGATTTTATGTCATGGCTTCTATTCTCATTTTGCCCATGGCTCTTTTAATTGCACTAGGTTTTTCACGAGCTGATTTTTCTTATATTTTTCCAATTACAGAAGCCGGATGGTGGAATATTATTCAAGCTTCAAAGGAAACCATTACAGCTATGTATGGTTTTGAAATTATTCTGATCGCTTTTCCAAAAGTAAATGGGAATCCTGTTGCACGGCTAAAGGCCATTTCTATCGCTAATGGATTTGTAACTCTTTTTTACACTTTTACCGTTTGGATTTGCTTTATTGTATTTAGTCCAAAACAAGTTGAGCTTATTCCAGAACCAGTTGCTTACTTATTACGCTCTCTCCATATTGGGATTATAGACCGAACAGACCTAATTTTCATTCCAATTTGGATGATAACTGTTGTAGCCTCCATCGCTAGTTATTACTGTGCTGCTTCAATAGGAATTGGACATATATTCAATCTTGCTAATCATAAAAAAGCTGTTCCAATCGTTGGTATTATTGCTTTTAGTGTAGCCTTATTTATAGATACACCTGAGGAGCTTAAAGTACTTGCTACATTTACTGATAAATTCACCTATATTTTTATAGTAATTCTACCTTTTTTATTTCTTCTCTATTCCTTATTCAGAAATAAGAAAGGAGCTCCATATGCACAAAAAAACAATTAAATTATGTAGCATATTGTGCGCTAGCTCACTTCTTTCTGGTTGTTGGGATCAAGAACCTTTAAGAGATGCGAGATTAGCTTATAGTATTGGCTTTGATATTACAGAAGAAAATAAACTGCAGCAAACCATTGAACTCGTAAAGAGTTCGAGTGGGGATCAATCTTCATTTAAAAATGAAGTACATTCAGCAACTGGCTATAACATACGTGATACAAGTGATTCTTTAAGAAAAAACGTTACTGGTAATATTCGTTATTTCAAATATGGAGTAGAACTATTAGGAACAAAAATCCAAAAGAAAGGCATACTCCCTTATTTAGACGTTGGATTTAGAGATCCAACAAATCCAACCGCATTAGTAAAACTTATATCAGTAGATGGGGAAACGGATAAAATACTTGCCCAAAAGAAGGTAGGAAATTTATTAATTGGAGACTTTTTAAAGAAAAAAGTACAGAGCTTAGAAGACATGAGTATATTTCCAGATGAAACTTTAGAAACGGCCGCTACAAAAATGTTAGATCCCGGAAAAGATTTCACCCTCCCATCTATAAAGCTAAAAGGAAAAGAAGTTGTAACCAATGGGATAGCTCTATTTAACAAAGATAAATTAACTGGACTTTTACCTTTACGCCAATCGGTACTCTTCGTATTACTAACTGATAAAATGGGGAAAAGCGCTCGCATAACCCAAAAACTTACAAATAACGATTCATCTAGTACATCTGACTATCTTACAATTGAAGTAAGTAATCGAAAGTTAAAACGAGACTTAAAAATAACAACAGATAAAAAAGGAAATGTTTATGCTCACATTAAGCTTCAATTAAAAGTTATAGCACTTGAGGCTCCAAGAGATAATCTTTATAAAATGAGTGCAAGAAAAAAACTAAATAAAGAATTGTCTAAACAACTTACGAAAGAAGCTAAAAAGATAACAAAAAAGCTACAAAAAGCAAACTGTGATGCTTTCGGTATCGGCAGACACCTTATCGCTTATCATCCTGATTTATGGAAGAAAAAAAATTGGAATAAAGATTATGCAAAAGTAAAATTTAAGCCTGAAGTAGAAGTAAATATTTTGTATAGTGGTGTCTTAAAATAAAAGGTTGTATGCCTCCTCGGCATACAACCTTTTATTTCGTATATCGATATACAATTGATTCATATGGTCTTAAATTTAAATTATTAATGTCCACACTTGAATCTTTATAATTTGATACTACTACTTCTTGTTTCATACCATCTACTTGAACATGAACTGGTACGGAATATGTGATGTCTTCTCCATAAAAGTTATTTATAACAAGTAGTACTTCATTCTCTACAGTACGTGTATATGCCCAAATCTTAGGATGATTTCCATCTAAAATAGCATACTCTCCTTCTGTAATAA
The DNA here is from genome assembly GCF_057809515.1 of Bacillus sp. FG16. Lineage (NCBI taxonomy): Bacteria > Bacillati > Bacillota > Bacilli > Caryophanales > Bacillaceae > Bacillus > Bacillus sp. FG16. The sequence goes on along the minus strand of NZ_JBMDKC010000109.1, from coordinate 5,568 downwards.
CATCATATGTTTTTCTTAGTTCAATTAGTTTTTGATAATGATAAAATACAGACTCATTATCTTCTAATGCCTTCTCTACGTTTATTTCTTTAAAGTTTTCAGCGACCGAAATCCAAGGTGTGCTTGTTGTAAAACCGCTGTTCATCTCTTCATTCCACTGCATTGGAGTGCGAGAGTTATCACGAGATTTCTGCTTTAAAATCCCTATAATCTCTTCTTTTGATAGCCCTTCTTTTAGCTTTATATCGTATATATTTAACGATTCCACATCACGATATTGCTCGATGGACTCAAATTTAGGATTCGTCATACCGATTTCTTCCCCTTGATAAATATAAGGCGTTCCTTGCAGCATGTGCATGGCTGTCGCTAACATTTTTGCAGATTCGTTTCGGTACTTTCCATCATCACCAAAGCGTGACACGATGCGAGGCTGGTCATGATTACACCAAAATAAAGCATTCCATCCTTCGCCCTTTTGCATTTCAATTTGCCAGTTAGACATAATCTCTTTTAATTTAATAAAATCAAACTCTGCTTTCGTCCACTTATCACCATTCGGATAATCTACTTTTAAATGATGGAAACTAAACGTCATGCTTAGTTCATTGCGCTCAGGATTAGAATATTTAATACAATTATCAATTGTCGTAGATGACATTTCTCCAACTGTAATTACATCTTTTCCTTCAAAAACATTTCGGTTCATCTCTTGTAAATATTCATGAACACGCGGACCATCTGTATAATACTTGCGCCCATCACTTGTCGCAGTACTACCTTCATCGTTTAAGAAGCATTGGTCTTTTGAAATTAAGTTAATGACATCTAATCGGAATCCTGTTACTCCTTTATCCAGCCAAAAACGCATCATATCATATACTTCTTCACGAAGTTTTTCATTTTCCCAATTTAAATCAGCTTGTGTTTCATCAAATAAATGTAAATAATATTGCTCCGTCTTCTCATCATATTTCCAAGCAGATCCACCAAACTTAGACTGCCAATTATTTTTTTCATCACGCCAAATATAGTAATTACGATATGGACTATTTTTATCTTCCTTCGCTTCTTTAAACCACTTATGTTCAGTCGAACTATGATTTACAACAATATCAAGCATAATCTCAATGTTACGTACTTTCGCTTTTGCTAAAAGTTCTTCAAACTCTTCCATCGTTCCGTAAGATGGATCAATGCTGTAGTAATCACTTACATCATATCCATTATCATTTTGTGGTGATTGGTATATCGGTGTTAACCATATATAATCCACTCCGAGTTCTTTTAAATAATCTAGTTTCTCTGTAACCCCTTTTATATCACCGGTTTCTCTATTGTAATAACTATTAAAGCTCTTCGGATAAATTTGATAGACTACACTTTTATGCCAATCCTTCATGTTTAACTTCCTCCTACTTCTGTTTGACTCTTTTTGCAAATAACCATGTTAAAGTAAATGGGATTACAACTGCAATAATCATTCCTACAATAAAAATTGGAATCGATTTCGGAATGATAGAAATAAATGCTGGCAATCCGCCAATTCCGATAGCAGGTGCTAATACACCATTTAATGTAATGAATATCGCTGCCACAGCAGACCCTATAATCGCTGCATAAAACGGGAACTTATTTCGTAAATTCACACCAAACATCGCTGGTTCTGTAATACCGAAGTATGCTGAAATGGCTGATGTCGATGCCATACTTTTATCATTTTGATTTTTAGAAATCCAGAACATCGCAAGTGCCGCACTACCTTGCGCAATGTTAGAAAGAGCGATCATCGGCCAAATAAATGTACCACCATGTTGTGCAATTAATTGTAAATCAATTGCAATAAACATATGATGCATACCTGTAATTACGAGCGGTGCATATAATGCTCCAAATAATACTGCTCCAACTACTGGTACTGTTTCATATACACCTACTAATCCTACTGTTAATAAATCTCCGATATGACGTGTAACCGGACCGATAATTCCTAATGCTAACACACCTGTCACAACGATTGTTGTAATTGGTACAACTAATAATTGAATTGCATTTGGTACATGTTTCTTTAAAAAGATTTCTACTTTACTTAACACAAATGCAGCTACTAAAACAGGTAAAATTTGTCCTTGATATCCTACCTTCTCAATTTGGAACAGTCCTAAAATATTGAAGTACTCAATCTTTTGACCCTCTAAACCAGTTGCTGCTTTTCCATAATCCCAAGCGTTTAATAAGGCCGGGTGCACAAGCATTAATCCCATAACAATCCCTAGTATTGGACTACCACCAAAACGCTTCGTTGCCGACCACCCTACAAGTGCCGGTAAGAATACGAATGCTGTATTGGCCATCATATTAATTAAATCCCAAAGCCCGCCTAAGTTCGGATAAACATCTAATAAATTTTTCCCATCAAAAAATAAGTCCTTTGCCCCTAATAGATTGTTAATACCCATTAGTAAACCAGCTGTTACGATCGCTGGTAATATCGGCATAAATACATCCGAAAATATTTTTACAAACTTTTGAGCTGGATTTAACTTCTGATTTCCAGAGTCTTTTACGTCAGCTACAGTCGATTCTTTCATACCTGCAAGCGTTATCAATTCAACGTAAACACGATCTACATCCCCTGGACCAATTACAACTTGAAATATACCAGCGTTATGAAACGCTCCTTTCACTAATGAAACAGACTGTAATTTATCATTATCTATTTTACTTTCATCTTTTAAAGCGATACGGAGCCTCGTCACACAATGTGCTGCTTGTTCAATATTGTCTTTCCCACCAATATACTGCAACACTTCCTCTGCTGTTTTACGATAGTCTTTCCCCATATTCCCGTCCCTCTTTTCTTTTTTTGATACCGTTTACAATTACATATTAACTCGTATATATAAGTTAGTCAACACTCGTATATACGAGTTCGTGTTTTTTTTTATAAAAAAAGAGATGAAACAATATTTTGTTCCACCTCTTTACTTCCTACGTGCCACATCCGAAAAGTGAAAAATATCTAAACGGTGGCGTGATTCTGTATATTCAAATTGACTTCCATCATACAAATGTGTAAAATTTTTCACAACGACAACATAGTCTGTTCCATTTAAATCTAAATACTTTCGATCATCCTCTGTACATGGCTGTACTTCGATTACCCTCTGTGAATAGCTAATATGTAGCCCTAATTCTTTCTCGATGTATTTATAAATTGACGCCGTTGCAATTTCTTTCGTTAACCCTGGAATAAACTCAGATACAAAATGATTTATATCTAAAATTACTTTTTCTCCATCAATATTTCGTACACGTTTAATATGGTCAATTTCTGTTTTTTCTTTCACGTTTAATAACTTTGCTACGTCTTTCGTCGCTTCGATTTTCTCCATTTCTACGACATCTGTAATACAATGACGCCCTAAACGTTCATTTTCTTCTTGAAAGCTTACAATACCACCGAAATTAAACTCAATGTTTTTTCGCTTTAAAACAAAAACACCTTTTCCATGAATTTTTTGCACATATCCACGCTCTTGCAGTAAATCTACTGCTTTTCTTACCGTACCTCGGCTTGCCTCATACTGCTTCATTAATTCTGTTTCTGATGGGATTTTGCATCCTTCTTTTAATTGCTTATTATCAATAGACTTACTGATTTCTGTATAAATTTGTTCATACTTACTCATCATCTACACTAGCCCCTTGTCACCTTCTAATTCTATATGTATTATACCATGCTACACTCTTCTGCCAATCTCTCACTTATTTTCCAGTATAGGAAAAATACAGGTGAATTTTTAATCTCTAAAACGGATTTTTATAAAAATTTTTATATTTTTCTTTTCATTCAAAAAAACATGTAGTATACTAACTTCAAAATCAGAGGAGAGAGGGAGCAAAGAACTATGCTTACTTATACAACAATTGTAGTTACATTTGCACAAAAACATCATCATCATACTTAACCCTTGAAACCTAGCGGAAAATTACGCGTAGGTACAAGGGTTATTCCCGTTGTACCTACGTCAGGCGAAGAGCCATGTAGGTATTTTTTATCTACATGGCTCTTTTTTTATTGTCAAAAAGGCTAGTAAAAAATGATGTTTAAGCAAAACTTACTACAAAGGAGTTAACAAAAATGGAAACGAAAAAATGGGGATTATGGGTTTTAACAGCATTTGTTATCGGGAATATGGTTGGCGGCGGCGTATTTATGCTTCCAGCAAATTTAGCACAAGTATCAGGTCCAATGGGTTCTACACTCGCATGGAGTATTACAGGCCTTGGCGTATTCATGATTGCACTTGTATTTGGAAATTTAGCGATTCGGAAACCAGAATTAAAAGCTGGACCACAAAGCTATGCTCAAGCGATGTTTCCTTCAAGAAAAGCTGGTAAAGTTGCAGGATATAGTATGGCATGGGGATATTGGGCTGCTAACTGGGCTGCAACAGCATCTGTTATTATTTCCTTTGCTGGATATTTATCAACGTTCTTTCCAGTTTTACAAAGTAAGCAAATTCTTTTTTCAATAAACGGATTTTCACTAGAACTCGGAAAAGGGTTAACTTTCCTCGTATGTAGCCTTATGCTGTGGGGAATTCAATATATTCTTTCTCAAAATATTGATCGAGCTGGAAATATGAATCTACTTGCTACCATTGCAAAAATTATCGGATTTACAATGTTTATTGTAATTACATTATTCATTTTCAATGCCTCTAATTTCGGAGACGGTCAAACCTTTATGAATGAAGCTGGACAATCCATCTCGTTAGGTGGACAAATCAATTCAGCTGCTATTGCAACCCTCTGGGCATTTATCGGTATTGAATCAGCAGTTATGCTTTCTAATCGTGCAAAATCACAGCGAGATGTAAAAAAAGCTACAATTTTCGGATTAATTATCGCTCTTCTTATTTACATGTCAATTACTTTACTTACAATGGGAGCTCTTCCGCAAGATGCTTTAAAAGAGTCTCAAAAACCATTAGTAGACGCATTAAATTTAGCAATTGGAAATAAAGGCGCATATATCATGGCTTTACTCGCTCTTATATCTTTATTTGGATCTACAGTTGGCTGGATTGTTGTTAGTTCAGAAGTACCTTACCAGGCAGCAAAGAATGGACTTTTCCCTAAGTTTTTCGGGAAAACAAATAAAAAAGGTAGTCCTTCAAAATCATTATTGATTACAAATGTAATGACGCAAATTTTCTTGTTTTCAACGATTTCTGGTACTGTTTCAGAAGCGTATAGTTTCGCTATCGTCGTAGCAACATTAGCCTATTTAATTCCATACCTTGTTTCTACTCTGTACCAATTCAAACTGGTTATTACAGGAGAAACGTATGATATAATGCCTGGTTCTCGAATAAAGGACGGGATCATTACTACATTGGCATTTGTATACTCAATTTGGGTTATCAAAACGGGAACTGCTGATTTAAAAACGTTCTTCTTAGGAATTGGATTGTTCGTATTAGGTCTTATTCTTTATCCCGTACTAATGAAGTGACCCCTAAAAGTTAGACACGGTTATTTCATTAGGCAGCTTGATAA